>QENH01000160.1 GCA_003336485.1 Candidatus Methanophagales archaeon | reverse complement strand
GAAAACGCATAGGAAGAAGCAGCTCAGGACTGATAAAGGAATCGAGAACCAGATGGAACTATCCGCGATGAAGAGGGCGGGGCTGCTAGGTAGATGTAAAAAGACACTGTTGGAAGCGTTTTTGATGTTCGTACCGTTTTTGGATCACGGTTAAGTAAGACTTTTACGATTCAAGTTGGCGTGAATGAAGAGCGGTGGTTAGCGGTAGCTATCGCCTTTTTACTCGTATAATGGCCGTTTTTGATCTTTTGGTACAGTTTTGGATAAGAATATTGTGGATTTTTGATAGGACGTCAATGAGGGATCACTTTATGGTTGTTTAATTTGCAAACACGATGAAAATGTTGGGTATGATGGATAAAAAATTAAAAAATCACTGACTTTTTCGATTGTGCCCATATTAGGGACAATCGCAGTAAGAACTACCTGCGGCAAGTCTGCTCAAGAGGTTTACGGGCTCTTAAAAAGTCGAATGGATATAGAAAAAGCGTTCGATGTATTCAAAAACATCCTTGAATCAGATAAAAATTATATGCGTGATGACAAACAATTGGAAGGCTTCCTGTTCGTCAGTTTCATCGCTCTACAATTCTACTACCGAATATACGGAAAACTAATCGAAAAAGAGCTTCTAAATAACTTTTCGGTCCAAGACGTTATCGAATATCTCAAAAGAGTACACTTATTGAAGATCCGGGGGAAAACACAATTCGCCGAAATACCCAAAAAATCAAGAAACCTTATAGAAAAATTGGAATATGTACTACCTGAAGAACCTATTACGAAAAAAGGTTAAAGTTATAGTTAAAACTTTCTTCCTAAAATCTACTGATTCCGGCTCGCTATCCTCAAATGCTATTCCTGTTAAGGCAAAGAGTACTAAAATGCCAATCAGCAGTATTTCTTTTTGTTGAGTAGATGTTGGATTAGGCACACCCATATCTCACTCCTTTCCCGCCATCCCTTTTAATCGCACCATTTCCTGCCATTCCTTATCTGTATATAGAAGTTGAGCTGTTCCCGCATCTTCTGTATCTTCACCCTCAATCATTTTATTGATGATGAATTCAAACTCGTCAGGGCTTATGTTTTTACCGCCAAGTCCGGCAATAAAGGATAGCAATAGCGGCCGCTGCTTATCATTGTATAAGCAACTAGCAATCTCAGAATGCAGAATCCCGCCCTTGCCTATGCTGATGTTCTGGTCAATGACCGCAACAGCCTTCTTACCTCCAATTGCTGCTTTTAGATCCGCCACAGGAAAAGGTCGTAAGAGCCGCAACCGCAAAAGCCCAACCTTTAATCCTCGCTCTCGGGCCGCATTAACAGCCGCCTTGCCGAGAGTGGAGAATGAGTTGGTCATAACGAGAACATAATCGGCGTCGTCCAGCATATAACCCTCCATTGTATCATAGTTTCGACCAAATCCTGTTTCGAATTCGTCACAGACCTCTTTGTAGACCGCAAGCGCGTTTTGGCTCGCCATATGCATCTGGTACTTGAAATAGGAATACCCTAACCCACCAAGTACTGCCGCGCTTTGGGCCATTGGTTGACGAGCCCTGAAATATGCGTGCTTCGGCTGATACAGCGGCAGAAAATTTCGGACCTGCTCCACATCTGGCACCTCTACTGGTTCTCGGGTAAACGAGAGATAAAAACCGTCCAGATTAACAATAATTGGTAGCAGCACCCGCTCGTCCTCTGCCAATCGGTATGCCATGAGGATAGAATCTAAAACCTCCTGGCAGGTCTCACAATGTATCTGCAAAAATCCCGTGTCCCTTGCTGCTAGTACATCGTTATGGTCTGGCTCGAGTGTAATCGGAGAGGACAAGCCCCGCGATACGTTTACTATCACTAGCGGTACTCGCCAGCCGGCTACTGCATAGAGCATCTCAAAACCATACAGAAGCCCTTGACTTGATGTAGCGGTAAAAGCACGAGCGCCCGTAGCAGAAGCAGATCCCGCTGCTGTTAGCATCGAATGCTCGGAGTCCATAGTAACGTACTTGCTATCTATAACACCATTAGCAATCCACCCTGCCAATGTCTCGATTATCTCTGTCTGGGGCGTTATCGGATAGACCGGGATATAATCCACTTCGGCCAATCGTACCCCCCATGCAGCCGCGGCATTGCCTGTGAGCATCTCTTTTTCCATTTTATATAGTGTATATCTGCCTTCTATTTAATTTAGGACACTGATTTACACAGATTGCACTGATTTATGTTTATCTGCGTTAATCTGTGTTAATCTGTGTCTATAATTTATCTTCCCCTTTTTATTCGATCTCATTCTTAGCATGAACCTCCATCACTTTGCCTAAAGTACTTGTGGGACATTCTTCGACACAGATCAGGCAGCCCTTACAGTTATCGTAATTGGGATATGGGTAGCCGTCTTCATTTACTAAAATGCAGCCATCCGGGCATCTGGCAACGCAGATCATACACCGGGTGCATGCCTCGTAATTCCAGACAGGTCTAAAAACGCGCCAGTTACCGGTCATTCGCAATGGCGTATTACCAGTAGCGTTTATAGCAGGACTTGAAACTTCCGCAGGTTCAAACGGTAGTGAGATAACTTTAGAGCTCTTTTTTTTGCTCGTATCACTAGTTTTTAGTTCTATTTCTATTTTTGTTTCTGTTTCTGTTTCTGCTGGCGTGATGGCATTGAAACAATATAGTGCAGCAGCTACGTTCTTATCTAAAAGGTTTCTGTCTGTTATGATCTCGGACAATACTTTTTCCACTGCTTCTGTTAAAGAATCCTCGCTAAGACCAACGATCCTGGCGGCAACTCCGCCTGCAAGGGTGCTAAGGATCGGCATTCCTAGCATATCAAGTCCTATCTTCGTTATATCCAAGGTTAATACATTGGCATTGATTTTATACTCGGCTTTCGCTTCCGCTGGGCTATGGGTGGTGTTTATAATTGCTATGCCGCCCGGTTTAAGTCCTGATAAGGGCATCGTCAAAGGATCTTGCAACAATGTTTCGTCCATGACTATCTCAATATCTGGTTCTGGTATCACTCCTCGTTCCATGATAGGTTCTTCAGCTATGCGTGTAGAGGCTGCTACTGGTGCACCCCGCCTCTCGGCACCATACAATGGGAAGTCCTGAGCATAGTAGCCGTCCAAAAATGCCGCTGTACCCAGCACTTTACTGGCCACTCTTGCGCCCTGACCGCCCCTACCATGAAATCTCAACCTGTACATTTTTAGTCTATACTCTTTCCTTTGCGTGCATCAATAAAAAACAATATTTCTTTGATCAAACTTTCTTTGTAAAAGAAAGTTTGCTGCGCAAGCATTTTTCGGTAAAGCCTTTTTCTTTAGAAAACTGGTTTAGCATCACAACCGCATCTTCATCGCCATAATACCCCGGAATTATCCCCTGCACGACAAAGCCCAAATGACTATAAAACGCCCTTGCCGCATCATTACTCTCACGCACTTCCACAATCGCATCACCCCTTGTCCGCTTCAAAACTTCACCTACCAGCTCCGTCCCTACCCCCATTCTTCTATACCGCGCATGCACTGCAACAGAGACTATATGCCCATCAGGATAATAGATAATATAGCCAACAACTTCATGCCCCGCAATATACACCCTGAAATTATCCGGATATGCAGACGCGAAATACGAAAACGTAAACCTGTCATATGCCGTTTTCGGGAATGCGTTCGCTTCTATCCTCAAAATCGCACCCAAATCACCACGCCTAAATCGCCTTATCCTTCCTACCATCGTCTCATACTCGTTATGCTAATTATCTCCCGTCTCTCTTCCCTCTCCTACACCCCCCATCCTACATCCAATGCTTCGAGTATTAGTTTTGATGACCCCCACACATTTTTTATCTCGAGCCCAAACGTCGAAGCGAATTTGTCAACTGTCTTTCGGTATTCTATATCGCCCTCATCCGCCTCGCTATAGCATATCTTCACCACTCTATGGTAATGGTTCTCCATGATTTTCACTATCCTTCGTGTATCACTAGCTGCACTTCTGTTCCTGTTCCCCGCCATAATACCAACAGAAGAGTCTAAAATCAGTTGCGGCTCCTTTATTAGTGCGGCACCCGCGGGCGTCATGAAAAACGTACCGGACTCTTCCTGTAGCAGCGCCTGCACCTTCTCCTTGCCCAGTATAATCTCAATACAATTGTTCTGTATCGCCCCGGTTTTATCACGCGGTATTACTACCGGAACCGCTGCTTCTTCTATTACGCGCTCCATGTCTCTTGCTGTACTGCCACAGAGCCCGTACCCCAATATGACAAAATCTACTATGGCGCTCATCTTTTTTAGACTCGCTGCAATTTCTACCAGTAGCTTATCTGGGTAATCATGCAATTGTAACTCTAATACATGAATAATCACCGAATCCGTAATCTCATCAGCACGAATTTCGTTCGCTATGCCCGCAATTGTTTTCTCTTTTACTTTTACATCTAAATTCAAATTTGATTTTCGTTTTGTTCCTCTTACCTCGTCAGTCAACCCACTCGAAAACCGCTCGTTCACCTTCTTAGCCAATATAGTCAGCGCTAAATTATTCGGCTCCGGCAGCAAGAAGAATATCCGATCTACGCCTGCTCTTCTAATAACCGCCCCTATTTCTTTTCTTAATATCTCACATGTGATGACTCCGATATGCATTAGCTCAATCAAACCTTTTCTTAAAAAGAAAAGCGACGTGCAAAATAAAATCTCAGGTTTAGTCCTCCATCATTTCCACGCCATAGTCCGCTTCGAGAAAAGCAATCACATCCGCTTTGTTTATCCTCTGCTTCATTGGCAATTTCTTCTTCTGCAACTTCCGCTCTTTTATTCGATACCCCGGCCTTTTTAACGCGACTGAGACATCCATCCCGAATATACCGACCGTAGGCTCGTAACGGAAACCAAAGTCGGTATGCTCTTCCACACCAAAGGAGAAATTACCCAGCGTGTCAAGCTGACTCTTATAGAGCTTATTTTGTATGTTAAAGCATCGTTTGAGGAAATCATCAGCTCGCACTCCTCGTAGCGTGACATTACATGCAATAGATTCACCTTTTTTTATGCTCAGTGGCTGTAGAGACTTCTTAGCCGTTTTTTTAATTGGTTTTTGACCCACAATGCGCTCCAAAAGCTTCTCTGCTTTTGCTAACTTCTCGCCACTTTCGCCCACACCCATGTTGATCACTATTTTGTCCAATTCTATCCTTCTCATCGATTCTGCTGCCATTTTTTCTCTTTCGCTCCTTTCATTAACCTATCTATAAAGTTAGTATATATTCCGTGCTACACGCTCGGTATCTCTATTTTCTCCTTGCCCACCACGAAGACATAATCCTCTATGGTCTCGAAACTCAGTTCATCCTGTTTTATCCGCACAACATTTGGATCAGAACTTTTGGTCTTCCTTATCTCTTCTATTTCTCCGGTCTCCGCTGAGTGCTTTCCACCTATCACTACCGCTTTATTCCCAGCTTCGTATGCAAAATGCTGCAATATCTCGTTCTCGGGCACGGAAATCAACAGTGAATCGTGTGTTTTTATCTCCTCACTTCGCTCGCCAGGCAGGATATTCCGGCCATCATGCAAGTTCAATTGCCGCTTACCCGCTTTTATCATCGTTCCGCCGTCCACGCGACATAATTTCCGGGATGCCGCTTCCTCGTCTATTTCTATCAGCGACAACTTACCCTTCTTGTCTAAAAGAACCATATAGTGGGCTTTTAGCTCTGGTACCGAAAGAATATCAAATATACCAATAGGGAACTTATGCTCTTTCCTTACCTTACCATTGACCACTACATTGCCTTCGTTCAATATCCTCTTCGCTTCTCTACTATTGTCCGCTAACTTTAGCATATCCCTCACGAGCAGAAGCAGTGGCATGCTTCTACCTTTTGGATGTGGCCCTGGTACTGGATCTACCGACCAGTACGATACTTTCCTTTTTATCTTCCAGCTACGAGGTGCTGCTATTCTTTTCTGATGTCCCATTTTTATCTGTTTCTCCTATTATCATTCATTCATTTACGCATAAGCATGACGCACCAAATCTTCCGCACGCTCTTCAAACTCCTGTTGCGCTTTAACCGTTGTTGTTGGCTTCATGCTCTTAATTGCCGATTCGAAATGTTTCTTCATTACTATTATGTTCTCTATTATATCTTTAATTTTCTCTTCTGTTATTTCAGGTGTAATGAACTCACGTAAAGCAGCCATTACTGCTTCTTTTACTATTGCCGCTAAATCGGCTCCGACATAGCCCTCTGTCATTTCCGCAAGTTCTTCCACGCTTACGTCCGCACCTAATGGCTTCCCTGCCAAATGAACCTCAAATATCGCTTCCCGCGCTTTCTTTGTCGGCGATTGTATATATATCAGCCTATCCAATCTCCCTGGCCGTAGTAATGCCGGATCTATTATATCCGGTCTGTTTGTCGCCGCTATGATCATCACATCCTTTAACTCCTCTAAGCCGTCCATTTCGGTTAATATCTGTGAAACTACCCGCTCGGTTACATGCGAGTCTAAACCTGCGCCCCGGATAGGCGCGATAGAATCAATTTCATCTAAGAAGATGATACAAGGCGAAGATTGCTTTGACTTTCTGAAAATCTCACGCACTGCCTTCTCTGACTCGCCAACCCATTTCGAGAGCAGTTCCGGACCTTTAATCGAAATGAAATTTGCATCGCTCTCATTCGCTACCGCTTTCACCAGCATCGTCTTCCCTGTTCCCGGCGGACCGAACAAGAGGATACCTTTCGGCGGCTTTGTATTTAACAGCGAGAAGACATCCGGATATTTGAGTGGCCACTCCACAACCTCCTTCAATTCCTGTTTCGCACGTTCCAAGCCGCCTATGTCTTCCCATTTCACATTTGGCACTTCTACAAAGACTTCCCTGAGTGCAGAAGGCTCGGTGGTCTTTAACGCTTCATTGAAATCAGCCATTGTTACTTCCAGCTTTTCCACTATTTCCGGCGGTATCTCCTGCTCCAGATCTATCTCAGGTAATAATTTCCGCAGTGCGTGCATAGCTGCCTCTTTACATAACGTGGCAAGGTCTGCACCGACAAAACCGTGCGTGAGATTCGCGATTTCTTTTAGCGTTACATCATCCGCCAGTGGCATTCCTCGCGTATGCACTTGCAATATCTCTTCACGGCCGTTTCTGTCCGGAATGCCGATTTCTAGCTCTCTATCAAATCGACCACCCCTTCTCAACGCTTCATCAAGCGCATTTGGCCTGTTTGTGGCCCCGATTACTACTACCTGGCCCCTTGATTCCAGACCATCCATTAACGATAGAAGTTGAGCTACTACTCTTCGCTCCACTTCTCCTGTTGTCTCGCCTCTCTTCGGCGCTATTGAATCCAATTCATCTATAAATATGATGGACGGAGCGTTCTTTCTCGCGTCCTCAAATATCTGCCGCAGATGGCGCTCACTTTCTCCATAAAATTTACTCATTATTTCCGGTCCTGAAATGGAATAGAAATTGGCATCCGTCTCATTTGCTACTGCTTTTGCTATCAGTGTCTTTCCTGTTCCCGGTGGCCCCTGCAGGAGTACGCCCTTTGGTGGCTCTATCCCTAATCGCTCGAACAGCTCCGGATGCCGTAACGGTAATTCTATCATCTCCCGTATCAGACTTATTTCACGCTTTAGCCCTCCTATGTCCTCATAAGCCACATGAGGTACGCCTATTTTCTCCTCCCGCGCCTTACGAAGCACAATTCCTGTTTCTATATTTGGGATTACCGTGCCTAAGGGCACAGTATTAGTAACAACAAAAGAGACAGGATTACCTAACATATCAATCCTTATTATTTGACCTTTAGTAATTGGCACGCCTTTCAATCTGCTCAATAAATAGCGTTCACCACCTGCAATTCTTACCGATTGGGTGGGTTCAAGCGTGATCCTCTTCGCCGCTTTCACCCGCGTCTTCCGCATCCTCACCTTGTCATCTATGGCGACGCTTGCATTGCCCCTTATGTTCCCATCTATACGCAGTAGAGACTTACCAACGTCGGGTGAATATCCGGGATGGACAATAGCGGTGGCGACACTCTTACCTTCTATTTCTACCACGTCGCCTGGTATAAGCCCGAGCTTTCGCATCGTTTCCGTATCTACTCGTGCTATCCCTCTACCGGCGTCTCTATGGTACGCTTCTGCTACCCGTAATATCACTGACGCCTCTCCCTCCTCTTTATCCGTCATCACCCTTTCTTCATCCACATATTTGTTATTTCATCATTATAAAACAAAACCCCCAAAAAATATCAGGCTTTTATATGCTTATAATAAAAGTGGTGAGTATAGCAAAATATGAGAGAAGAATTGTTAATGATTCCGGGACCGGTGCCTGTACTGCCACGCATTCTTGATGCGATGTCAAAACCTATGATACCGCACAGAGGCGATGAGTTCAAACAGCTTTATTTGGAGGTAGTGGAGAATTTAAGGGCGATATTCAAAACGAGAAATGACCTATTCCCTCTTAGCGGGTCGGGAACATGCGCTATGGAGTCGGCAATAGGCAATCTGGCGGATAATAAAACAAGCGTAGTGTGCATAGCAAATGGCAAATTCGGTGAACGGTTTTACGAGATCGCAGAGCGATATACTGAGCACGTCACGGTCGTGAACTTCGACTGGGGGAGTCCAATAGAATTAGAAACGGTGAAGATAGCCCTAGAAAGTAATCCTGATGTGGTGACGATGGTGCATAACGAGACATCTACCGGTATTCTCAACCCGGCGAAGGAAGTAGGGAAACTGGCGAAGAAGCATGATGCCGCTTTTGTGCTCGATTGTATCACCTCTATAGGCGGTAATGATGTCCCGATAGACCAACTCGGGGTGGACATTGCTATTGTGGGGTCGCAGAAATGTTTGGGTGCACCACCAGGGTTATCTGCACTTTCTGTTAGCGATAAAGTATTAGATATGATGCGTGCGAATAAAAAAAGGCCCTATTACATGGACATTATTGCGTATAAGAAGAGTTTAGATAAGAAACAGACGCCCTATACGCCCGCATTGCCGCTTTTCTTCGCGCTACATGAAGCATTAGAGGTGATAATAGAAGAGGGCATGGCGAAAAGGACAGAACGGCATAGGATGCTGTCTGCAATGGTTAGGACAGCAGTTACGTCTTTGGAGCTTTCATTATTACCGCAGTTGAATGAAGTAAGCGAGTATTCTAATACTGTTACTGCGATAAACATGCCATCTAGTTTCTCTGATGCAGAACTCAAAAGCGGTATGAGGCGAAAAGGCGTAATTGTAGCTGGCGGGCAGGAGAACCTGAAAGGTAAGATATTCCGGATGGCGACTATGGGTAATATAACCGAACAGGAAGTGTCAACGGCTATACGGGCATTAGGCGAAGTGCTGATGGAGAAAGATGTTACGAGTGGATAGCGGAACAAAAGTTGTCTCGTTCGATGTAGACGGCACGTTAGTGAGCCAGGAATTTGCAGATTGCGTTTGGCTACGTGGTATTCCAGAAGCATATGCCGCGAAGCACGGGTTGAGCTTTGAACAGGCCTTTGAATTGGTAAAGCGTGAATATGACACTATAGGCGAGAACCGGATAGAATGGTATAATATACAGTTCTGGCTGCGGAAGTTCGACTTGGAAATAGCATACGAGACGCTGTTCGCGAGATACGAGGCTGAAGTGGCGATATACGCAGAGGTCGAAAGCGTCTTGAAAGCGCTGAAAGAGGCCGGATATATGCTTGTGGTGAATTCCAATGCGGCAACGGAATTCGTTGAGTTCCAAATCCAACCAATAATAGACTTATTCGCTCATGTGTTCTCGGCAACGTCTGATTTCGGCGAGTTGAAGAAATCAAATGGCCATTATGCACGGGTATGCGAGATTCTGGCTGTGAAGCCGCAAGAGGTTGTCCATACCGGCGACCATTTTGTGTTTGATTTCATCAATCCGCGCAGAATCGGGATGACTGCGTACTATTTAGACCGAAACAGAAATGCAAAGCATGAAGAGAATGGAACTGATGGGTTCGTTATAAGCGATTTGAATGAGCTTCTGGATGCTTTTGAACTCATATAAGTGTCTCTAATTTGGGTGTAATGCCCCTTAAAATACTAAAAAAATCGTGCATAGGGATTTGATAACAAATCCCTATCCAAAGCTTATTTATCGTTCTTGTAGTCCGATTATTGGATCAATCGCTTTTTTTTTTTGCTGTTTATGTATCGCCTGGATTGGCAGTATCGTTACCGAACACTGTTGTAATAGTTACTGTACTGTCCTCATCTAGTTTTGCTGAGTACGTAAACAGGACCTCGGTATCTGACCAAGAGAGAACTGTAGGGTCTCGCTGTATCTTCGTACCCTTCATTTTATTTGCCACAACCGTAAGACCTAAACTGGAATCAAGGTCGCTAGGATCTCTGTCACCGAATCCTGCACCTTTGATTGTCCTAGTAGTACCATCTTTAGCAACTGTGACGGAATCGATTTTTACCACTGGTGCAACCACTACTGGCAGCATATTGCTCCTCAGCTCAGCCTTGACCAGATGCACGCCATAATTTCCTGTATCTAGTGCTGGAATGGTCACCGTTATCTCCGTGGCGGTTATGTTATCTGGTTCAACTATCTCTCCACCAACATCCACATTGGACGTATGCGTTGTACCTTCTACGGTAGTCACGAAATCCAAGCCCACAATGGTTACTACTGTTTCCTCTCCCGTTACCAAGCTGCTAGGAGTTATCGAAGACATAAACGGTACTATTACGAGGTCTACTGGTAGAAGTCCTCTGTCAGGGTCGTACCATGCATGACAGCCCATACAGTCCCAGTTATCGCCGATATGCCCATATCCTAGTTCGCCAGAGGTATTCACGTAGTCGTACTGGATGTTGTGTATCGATTTGACACCATGACAGTCTTCACAAGCTCTTATGGGTGGCTCGGGGCCCGTCACGCCGTGACATATATTGCCCAGAGGACCACTACATGTAATTGGCGCGAGTGCAGCATGATGTGTTGCTGGGTTGGAATCAATCGCGGGACTCATAGACGCATCCGGTTCATGGCATGCCTCACAGCCGCCCCATTTCTTGCCCGTTGTAGTGTTTAATACTCGATATGTGGTATTTGGTGTTACCAAAGAAGGTTCATAAGTCGGGATATAGTGCTCATCATCATAGTCGTCAACGAAGCTACCGTGACATACACTGCAATGTCGTGCCACAGCAGCATCTACATCTAATGTGTGATGCGGTGAAGCATCATGACATACTATGCAGTCTCTGGGTGCAATAATGCCCTCATCAGGATCTAGCACGTGGCAGTCTAAACAACCATAACCCTCATTCTCTACTAGCATATGGTGTGTGTTCGGAACGCCAGAACTATGACAAGCCCGACATCCAGCTTCATCAAATCCGCCGTACACCGTGTCGTAAATACCTATCGTCTGATCCGCTGGTGGTGGCGGTATTACTGCCATTGCTATACCGACCGACGCCAAAACCGCAATTATTATTGTTAGCCTAAGCAATGTTATTTTTCTTTTCATCTTTTTTTTTCGTTTTCACCTCCTAATTTGTTTTAGCTACATTAAGATAGCATCTACACATATATCCCATTTGTTACCATCCCTTAAAAACTTTTCGCTTTTTTGTGTGTGTGTATGCACGAATCGAATTTGGGTGAGATTTGGGTATAATTCGGGCGAAAACAAAAGCTTAAAAGGGCTTAATCCTATATATGACTGTGTAAAGACACCAAAAAAAACAAAAATAGGGGGTGAAGCGAAAAGATGAGACGAGAAATAATCGGCAGTATATTGGTTCTGGCACTGGTAGCGAGCGCAATCGGTGTTGTATCCGCTCAAAAACCTTTCGGCACGCAAGCATCTACAATGGTTCATCAGTGGTTCGGAGGTCCAGCGTGGATGAGCCAGTTGACAGAAGAGCAAATGGATGATGTGCGGCAGCAGATGCAAAAGTTCCAACAGCAGATCTGTGATCAGTATAACCTATCCTGTCCGGATGGTCCATTGAGCAATTTGACCGATGATGAACGAGCAGATGTGCGGCAGCAGATACGGGAGTTCCGACAGGGTCAAAGAAATGACTCGTATGAGTTCCAACAGGCACAAAAACAGGATGCTGAAGAGTTCCAACAGCAAATCTGTGACCAGTACAACATCACCTGTCCAATCGGTAAGGGATTTATGTATGGAGATGGCTATGGTTTCCGCGGCGATAAGAGATCACACAAACCAGGTCATGGACCAGGATTTGGCTGCTGGCCATAAAAAAAAAAAAACAGATCGGAACAAACCGAAATGCACAACTGTAGCAAGTGCGTGGTTGAACCACGCACCCACAATTTTTTATTGCCTGTTCTTCAAAAGAGAAAGTTCACTCAGTATCACTTCGGCAATCCGTTTTTTCGCGCCTTTCACCCGTTTTATCTCTCTCACATCTTCTCGCATTATATATACTTCGTTCTCTTCTGTCCCTATCCCTCCCTTGCCAACGTCATTTGCAACAACCATCTCAAGCTTATAATCCGCCATCTTTTTCCGCGATCTTTCTATTAACGCAACATCAGAAACGTTCGTTTCCGCTTTAAAGCCCACAATTACGAGTTCTGGGTATTCATTTCGTGCCTCTTCTATTAATTTACGAATAGGCAAGAGGTGCAGATGTAATTCCCCTCCCGATGATAATTTCTCTTCTGACTGATCAACAGTAAAATCACCTATGGCGGCAGCGGAAATAAGCACGTCATATCCGCTTCGGAGCTCGTTCATGCACGTATCTATCATTTCACGTGCTGTTTCGACCTTGAGTTCTTTTATCCCTAGTAGCTTCAGCTCATTATTATGTATTATGGTGACTTCAGCACCTTGCTTATGTGCCTCTTTTGCTAGTTCCTTACCCGTTCGGCCGGAACTGCGATTCGTTATGATTCTTATCGGGTCTATTGGCTCAAGGGTAGGACCGCTCGTTATGAGTATCCGTTTCCCTGCAAGTCGCTTTGGCGACAGGATACGCTCAACGGCGAGCTCTATATCCTCACTAGAAGCGATTTTTGCCAGCCGTTCCTCTATCCTAGGACCTATGACAGTAACACCAAGCCTTTTCAATTTCTCCAAGTTCTCTATCAGAACGGGGCTTTTATATATGGACTCATGCATTGCGGGCACTATTAGGATCGGGAATCCCGAGCCGAAAGCAGTGGTTGCAAATGCCGTTACTGGCGTATCCGATACGCCCGTGGTGATTTTGTTGACTGTATTTGCCGTGCACGGCGCGATGATAAACAGGTCTGCCGAGCCTTCCATACCTAAAAACTCCACATGCTCTATATTGCCCATTAATTTCGTTATCACGTCGTGCCCCGTAGCATAATGAAGCGTATAAGGATGAATTATTTCTGTTGCCGCGCCACTCATCACACCATATACCTCTGCACCATGTCTTATCAATTCACGTGCGAGTTCAAGAGCTCTTACCGCTGCGATAGAGCCCGTAACACCTAAAACTATCTTCTTGCCCTGCAGAGATTGACTCTTTGTTCCTGTAATCCTTAACGTGGGGTGTGGTCCCCTTTCCGCCCCTGCCATAGTGGACCGATCGGGATTTGAACCCGAGGCCTCTCACACGCCAAGCGAGTGATCTTCCAACTGATCTACCGGCCCATCCTGCTACTTCTCTACTATTATAGTTCTTCTATTTCTATTACGGGACTCAAGTTATATAAATTCTACGCACTAAACTCGAAATTATAAATAAATTCCAATCTCCGGCACGGTCTAAAAAACTACTGAGTTATCCATGCAGAGATCGCTGAGGGCGCAGAGATTAAGACAAGGGCTTTTCCTTCCAATCCACGCTTGCATTCTCTGCGCACTCTACGGTATAATTTAGGGGTATCAGATTTTAATGGAGAATACGATATTTTCATAAGCAAACAAAAGAATTATAGGTATCCTGATAGGTCTTCTATCATCCGTTCGCAATAGAAGCACCTGAACCGCGGCGGATTTGCACCCACAGTAACGAATTTAGATATGACCGGCTCCCGTTCCGCATTGGATATGCAATTTGGATTTGCACATCTTATGATACCTGCTATTGACCCCGGGAGATAAACGTTATGCTTTGCTATCACTTCGGAATTACGGATTATGTTTATCGATGCATTTGGTGCAATCAGCGCGATTTTACCCACTTCTTCTGGCTTTAATTCCCGATCTTCCACCTTTACTATGTCCTTCCTGCCCATCTTCTTGCTTTGTACGTTCATCGCAACGCTTAAAACGGCATCTGTCCTTGCGGTTATCGACAATATCTTCAACACGTTCAGTGCCTGCCCAGAGGTAATATGGTCAATGACGGTCCCATTTTTGATTGCCACAATCTTTAACTCGTTCTTCATTATCCCTCGTGCTTCTTTAATACCCCCTATGGTATACGTGCGGTACTTAGTTCCATATACCTATATGCAGCCAGAATATAGGGCGAATCGCCACCTCAAGCGCTAGTGGGGCCGCCGAGATTTGAACTCGGGACAACTCGGTCTTCAGCCGAGCGCTCTCCCAGCCTGAGCTACGGCCCCCTTCAAAATAATAACAATACCCACGTTAATAAAATATAATCCTTTATGGTAGATAAAGCATATTTGTTTCTTTTGGTAAAGCTTTTAAATCTTTTTGGAAGAAAAGAACAGAAAAAATTCTGATGTAAAAATGGAAGAAGAGATAAAAAAGGCACTTGATTCCGTAGTAACGAAAAACGCGCGATACGCCGATCTCCGCATGGAAAAGGGTTATGCAACTGTTATTGACCTGAGAGATGATGTACTTAGAGAGATGAGCTACAGCATAGACCAGGGCATGGGCATACGGGTACTTTATAACAATTCGTGGGGATTCTGTTCCTCCAATGAGATCTCGATACATAACCTAAAGGACATCGCTGAAGACGCCTTTAAGATCAGTAAAGCGCTATCCGAATCGAGTAAGGCGACGGAAACCGTAACAATAGCCGATACGAAGCCCGTAAACGACTATTATAAACTGAAGCCGAAGATAAACCCCGATGATGTTAGCATAGAAGCGAAGAAGAAGATGGTTAAAGGGGTGTATAAAGCGGCGAAGGCACACTCAAAACACATAAAAAGCGTCTCCACCCTATATCTCGATGGCTACGAAGAGAAGATATATGCAAATTCCGATGGTAGCTATATAGTAACAGAAACGCCGGCGGTTTTTATGCGTGTGCATGCTGTCGCGAAGAAGGGGGACGTGCTGCAAGAGGGGAGAGAGAGCATAGGTGCTGTGGCGGGTTTTGAAGTCATAGAAAGGGCGAACCCCGAGCTTCTGGGTGTAAAGGCTGCGGATAAAGCGGTTAGGCTGCTTGATGCAGAACTGCCACCCGGTGGTGAATTACCTGTGATAATGGACAACAAGCTTAGCGGCGTCTTTATGCATGAAGCGCTTGGGCATGCCGCAGAAGCCGACCACGTTTTATGCGGTGAATCTATACTAGAAGGTAGAGTAGGCGATGAAATAGCGTACAAAGGCCTAACTGTTGCGGACGATCCGACCATCGAGAATTCACATGGATATTACAAATATGACGATGAAGGTGCACGATCAAAGAGAACAGAGCTAATAAAAGACGGTGTTTTGGTCTCTTATTTACACACTCGGGAGACTGCAGGTCGATTAGATGCAATGCCAACCCCAAATGCAAGGGCTACTGACTATTCGGAAGTTCCTTTGGTCCGCATGAGTAATACTGTTATTGAAGAAGGCGATTGGGATTTTAATGATATGCGAGCAGATATACAGTTTGGGATCTACGCCAAGGGTATGCGCGGAGGGCAGGTGGATACCGTAAGGGGTGAGTTTCAGTTCAGTGCGGAAGAGGCCTTCATGATAGAAAATGGCGCGCTTACTAAGAGATTGAAGAACGTTTCCCTTTCCGGTAGGACTCTTGATGTATTGAAGGACATAGATGCCATAGGGAATGATAAAAAGCAGGGCACAATCGGATTCTGTGGTAAAGATGGACAAGAGGTCCCTGTCTCAGAATATGCACCGCATATGCGGGTGAAGAAGATCTTAGTTGGTGGACTCTAGTGAGCCGCCAGCCATAACTCAATTATTTCTTCCTGAACTCGGTATAACCACATTTACCACAGGAATATCTGTCTGCATGTTCTGCTAAAAATACGCCTGTTCCACACCTTGGGCATGCCTTCCGCTTCCTGCGTAACTTAACTCCTCCTTTTCCTTCTACTACTTCGTAAAACTCGTGTATTGCAGTCATTTTTATCTGTTTATTCTCCTTCCTTTGCCACTTCTGTTTCTGTCACTTTTGCATCTTCCTTTTCTGTCACTTTTGCATCTGCCGTTTCTGCTACTTTTGCATCTGCCGTTTCCACTTTACCTTCGCCCAAGCCACTAAAATTCCTTTTTAATATGTGCTCCCGTTCTACTGCCCTTAACCTATCTTCACTTTCATACGCCTTTGCGTAGCCAACCGTTTCCTTCTTCCCAAATTCTGTTTTCAGCCTATCGACCACAAGAAGGTTCTGAGTGCACCGGAGCTCTTTTATTAATGCATTACGCACTTCCCCTCTGCCCGGTGAAGCTCCATCATGCTTCAGTCTAAAGAAGACTTCCTTCCTCATCAACAGTCGATTATCGGCCTCTTTCGTTATCTCTATCTCCATATCTTTCTCTTCTCCTTATAATAAATACTATTACTACATTATTATGATTAATATCCCTAATTCATCGCACCTTCAATGCATATCGCCCCGCTTTCGTTATATCTAACTTTTTCGCTATCTCTGACTCTCCCACATCGATAATCACCACATACCCACTCCAGTCACCACTAACTAAATTAGAGCCACATACACATACTGCCTTTCCACTTTCTACTATTCTATGGCAATCTCGGCATGCCTTTTCCATTAATCCTTCTCCACCTTCGCTGCATCAGCCTTCTCTGCAGCCACCGTCTTCTTCTCAGCTTCTGCATCGCATTCCTCTAGCCACTCTAATTTGCCCAAGCCCGGTTGCCGCATTGTTAACCCTATCTTACTATCACCCGGGTCCCGCTCATTTAGCGATATTGCAACTATCCATGCACGGACCTTATCTCCCTCACCTAATGTCCTACCAGTATCCTTAGTAACGAGTTTCGCACCTTTCTCGTCATATGAGATGTATTCATCAGTAATCTGGCTGATATGTAACAAACCATCTAAGGGTCCTATCTCCACAAAAGCGCCAAATTCTACTATCTCTACCACGCCCCCTTCTACTATCTCCTGCATCTTGGGCTGGAAAACGAGTGCTTCAAAGGTCGTTTCATAATATACGCCTGCGTCACCGATCATTATCCGTCCCTCTTCTACCTTCTCAATGTCCTGTATTGCAATGAACATCCCCATCTTCTTATCCATCCGCCCTTCCAGTCTATCTTGCAACATCTCCTTCACGACAACCCGTAGATCATCACCTAACCTCTCAGGCGGCACTCTTACTACATCTTTCGCACTTACCTTCGTATACATCTTCTTTTTATCCTGCTTCGCCTTACCTCACATACTCTATACATATGTCTGTCTGTCTGTTTGTTTGTTTTGAATTTATTTGGGCTTTTATGTCTACGCCACTCTACACTACGCTACGATTCTGATTTATCTATTTTAGCCTCCACTTCCGCAACATGTAACCGCGTAGATATTATCGCATCCGCGTTCAACGATATTGAATCTATGCCACATTCAACAAGAAACTCAGCAAATTCAGGGAAATCGCTCGGCGCCTGGCCACAAATACCTATCTTTCTTCTCGGCTCGTGTGCATGAGCAACAGTTATGACATGCTTCACTAACCGCTTCACCGCCTCGCTTCGCTCGTCAAATAAGTGTGCAACGAGGGCAGAATCCCTATCTAAGCCAAGTGTTAGCTGCGTCAGATCGTTCGACCCTATGCTGAACCCGTCAAATACTTTTGCGAATTCATCTGCTAAAACGACATTTGATGGGATCTCACACATAACATACACTTCCAGTCCCTTTTCGCCTTGTTTCAAGCCAAAACTAGCCATCGTCTCTATTACCTTCTTACCTTCTTCCGGTGTCCTGCAAAACGGAACCATTACCTTTACATTGGTCAACCCCATCTCTTCCCTAACTTTCTTTATCGCTTCGCATTCTAATCCGAACGAGGATCTGAACTTATCATCGTAATAACGAGACGCACCTCGCCAACCGATCATCGGATTACTCTCCTCAGGCTCGTAGAGATATCCGCCTATCAGATTGGCATACTCATTTGTCTTGAAATCAGATAACCGCACTATTACGTCATTAGGATAAAATCCCGCACCTATCTTCCCTATACCCATCGCCAAAGTGTCAATAAAGAATTGCACCTTGTCCACATACGATGCGCTTCGCTCGTCTATCGCTTTAATAACTCGCGCTATTTTCTTGTCCTCTACCGCCATTCGCTTTAATTTATCATACTCTATCAGTGCCTGGGGGTGTATGCCGATATAAGAATTGATTATGAACTCCTCGCGGGCTAAACCAACGCCGTCATTCGGGATTTGACCTTGAACAAATGCGTTTTCCGGGACTGCAGCATTCATCATTATCATAGTACGAGGTCTTGGAAGGCTGTCCAGAGCCAGTTTTTCCACTCGATATTTCAACTTGCCTTCGTATATCCGCCCTATACCTTCCGAGCAATCTACAGTGGCATCTTTTACACCCTTTAGTGCTTTTGTACCCTTATCTGTTCCGACAACACATGGTATTCCCAGTTCCCTTGAAATTATAGCGGCGTGGCAGGTTCTTCCGCCGCGGTTCGTGACAATCGCACCGGCTATTTTCATTATCGGCTCCCAGTCCGGATCGGTCATATGAGTTACCAGAACTTGCCCGGGCTTGAATTTATGGATGTCTTTCGTATCTTCTATTATATTTACCTCGCCATATCCGATTTTGTGTCCCACCGCCTCACCTTGAGCAAGCAGATTACCTTCCTCCTCTAACACGTACGTCTCGGAGATCGCAAAATCCTTCTGTGAATGTACCGTTTCCGGTCTCGCCTGAACGATGAAGAGTTCATTGGTTATCCCATCCTTTGCCCATTCGATGTCCATTGGCCGCTCATAATGATTTTCTATAATGCAGGCCCATCTCGCCAGTGTGAGCACTTCATCGTCACTCAGCACGAATCTGCTTCGATCTTCTTTTGTTACATTCTGCTGTTTCGTCCCGGTTCCTTTCTCTTTATAAACCATTTTCTTTCTCTTCGCGCCCAATTTCTTCTCCACTATCGGTCTAAATCCGTCCTTTAGTGTCGGCTTGAATACATAAAACTGATCGGGATTTACAGCGCCTTGCACTACGTTCTCGCCCAACCCATATGCACCGGTTATATAAACTGCGTCCTTGAAACCTGATTCGGTATCTATGGAGAACATAACGCCCGAGCTAGCTAAATCCGAGCGAGCCATCTTCTGCACGCCAACCGAGAGATAGACATTGAGATGGTCAAATCCTTTATCCACACGATATGATATTGCCCTATTAGTAAATAATGATGCGAAGCATTCCATAACCAATTTGAGCAATTTGTCTTCGCCCTTTACGTTCAGATACGTCTCTTGCTGTCCCGCAAAAGAAGCCGTAGGTAGGTCCTCCGCGGTTGCACTGCTTCTCACTGCTACGTCAACGCCCGCACCATATCGCTTTTCCATCGCTCTATAAGCAAGTCTTATCTCTTCCTCTAAGTCCGCAGGACAACCAGCATCATTTATTAGCGCTCTTAGTTTACTGCCCCGTGCAGCTAAATTCGCCATATCGTGCGTGTCCAAATCCGACAGCGTATCTCGAATTTGCTCACGTATCCCCGCTTCTTCTATTACATGTCTATATGCCTCTGCTGTGATAGCGAATCCAAAGGGTACGTTTACTTCCTTTTCTCGCAGGTTTCTTATCATTTCGCCCAAGGACGCATTCTTACCGCCTACCAGCGCTACATCGCCTGTTCCGACTTCATCAAACCATTTTATAAAGTTCATGATTTACCACCTAAGTGCACTCTAAACATCCTTTTCTTTTCATACATAAAAAACCTTTCTTTCAAACGTTTCAAAAAATAGTGCACTCACTCATCTATCTATCTTGATTTTCGTCTAAGATAGTGGGGATTTTACTTATAGACTCTACGATGTAGTCCGGTGAAATAGATGTTTGTTCGAGATCGCGCATTTTTGTGGCGCCTGTTAATACTAAAGCGGTCCTCATACCGCTGTCAATTCCTATCTGAATATCCGTATCGAGTCTATCGCCGACCATAAGTATCTCGTTTGGTGCAACTTTCACTTCGTTTACTAGAAGATCAGAGATAAAAGTGCTTGGTTTACCGGTAACAATCGCTTTTGTGCCACTTGCCTGTTCTATAGCAGCAACTAATGCGCCTGCACCTGGTTTCACCTGCTCAGTGGTGATCAAAAAAGGGTCCGTATTTGTTGCTATAAATGCAGCGCCTGCTAAAATGAAGGTTAACGCTTTTGCCATTTTGCTATACGAGAACTCCTTATCAAGACCTACAAGTACTATATTGCAATCGTCCTCGCACAGAGTTATATCCTGCTCTACGAGTTCTTTCTTCAATCCGTTCTCGCCAATCACATAAACTCTGCTATCGCCATATTTCTGCTTGATATATTTCGCGGATGCGTATCCCGAGGTGATAACCTGGTATTTAGTACAAGAGATGCCAAAACGCTCTAACTTCCGGACATAATCCGCTCTTGAACGTGTGGAGTTATTCGTAAGGAAGAGTACCTTATAGCTCTTAGCTAAATGCGCTATTACTTTAACTGCGTCATCAATGATGCTAGCTCCATGATATACCGTACCATCCAGATCTATAACAATAGCTTTATATTCCATTTCCCGTATACACAAATACTCCTAATTATTTATGTAAAAATAACCATATAGTAATTTGGAGGGTAGAAAAGGAAGATGAATGTCCCTAATACTTTTTTCTCTGATATAGCGGCCTTGGCGAAACTGTATACCGATGATGCGGAGTCTGTAAAGAAGAAGAAAGCAATAGTAATAAGGAAATTGCCAATGCTCCCTCCTGTGGATTGTGAACATCTAAACACGATTCTGATCTGTCCTCACCCCGGGGAGCGAGTCTTGATCATGAGAGAGGCTGAATTCGGGAACCGAAAAGAAAATGAGCACAGAAAAAATAGATAAAATACTATCCATCATCCTCATCATCTCTATAATAACAGCATTGGCAATGGTGATCTACGTAATTGTGACACCGAAGCGGGGCGAAGAATTCACCGAGTTCTACATCCTTGGCTCTGGCGGTAAGGCCGCGGACTATCCCACAAGCCTTTCCGTTGGCGAAAAAGGGGAGGTGATTGTTGGTGTTGTCAACCACGAGTATGAAGACGTCTCATACCTCTTTCGTGCTGAGATAGAGAACAGAAGTATTGGCGAGAAACGGTTACAACTGATACATAACGAAACGCTGGAGTTCCCTTTCCTGTTTACCGCAGAGGAAATAGGAAAGAAGAAACTAGAATTTAAACTCTTCAAAGAGAACATAACGAACGAATCATATCGCGACCTCCATCTCTGGATGGATATTAATTAATTAACGCAAGAGAATGATATCGGTATTTGTACATTGGCTAATGCAAAAAAGGAAAAAAAAGAGGACTTAATAATAATCCTCTATTACAAGTTTCCAGTTATCGACATCTGATGTGACTTTGATGTGGTACTCGCCGTTTCCTTCGTCTATATATTCTGTGTCGTCACAAGAACATCCATCACAGTCCCACTGAGTAACACGACCCTTCGCCTGATCTTCTGAGTAAACAGATGCGCGGAAGCTAGAATTTGTTATCCATATCGGGGTCTTCACGGTGTAGTTAATACGCCATTCATCGCCTTTGATGGTGAATGGCCGTGTTGTCTTATCACCGCTGCCCTCAATCGTGTCTACTAGATTCCAGGTCTTTGTTTCTCGTGGCTGACTTATATCTGTTCTTTCATCTATACCCAAGATATTACCCGTTGCGACATTGACATATACATTCATCGATCTGTTTGAAGACGACCATTGGACCATCCAGGTGTTTTCCCCTTTGTAGCCTTTGTAATTACACACTTGTACATATGTCATGTTTGTTGCATTCAAAAAATCGGTAACTGTTGCATTACCTAGCGAAGTATCAATTGCCTCGCATGGACTTACACTATATCCGCCATCGTTACTAACTGCAGCTACTGTAAGAAGTGTTGTTATCCCTACAACGATAGCTAAAATCGCTACGATTTCTTTTTTCATTTTTCCTTTTTTCACCCCCTATTCTTACGTCTATTCTATTCTACACATTAAGAAAGAGGTGGACAGATAAAAGGCTTTTTTGTATTTGTGGCTTCATTCCACAAGTAGTAGTGCAAAAAAGAAAAAACGGATTTAATAAAAATCCTCTACTTCAAGTTCCCAGCGATTATACGCCGCTTTAACGTCGATGTAGTAGTCTGCATTCCCTTTACTAATCTCTTTTGTACCCGCGCATTGTTTAAGCATGCACCACAACGAGCCAATATTAAATGCCGTTTCGTTGATGTCCGGGTAAACATATGCCTTAAAGGTAGAATCATCTGTTAGTCCCTCCAGGGGGTTCACAATGTAGTTGATACGCCACCTATCTCCTTTGATGGTGAATGACGGAGTTCTCATATTCTTGCTGTCCTCGAACCTGTCTACGAAATGCCATGTCTTTGGTTCCGATGCTGGTGCTGGCGTTGATGCTGGTGCTGGCGTTGGCGTTAATGCTGTTTTCTCTCCTATTCCAACGATATTCCCTGTTGTCTCATTAAGATATACGTCCAGAGACCTGTTTGAGAAAGACCATTGAACCCTCAGGGTGTTTTCCCCTTTGTAACCTTTGAAATTAGAGACTTGAACAGTTGTCATGTTTGTGGCATTCAAGAAATCTGTAACGGTGGCATTTTCTAGTGAAATGACAATTGCATCGCAGAGACTTATATTATCTCCTCCAAATCCTTCTCCCTTTGGCCGTGTAGGAACGGAGTGTCCTACGTTGAAACTTATAGAATATGGCCACTCGTCTGATCTTAATTCGCCTTCGTTAATAACGTATATATGGCTGTAGGTATAAGTTGCAGCGGGAGCCCATTCTGAGATCTCACGAGTCCACTCACATTTCCATAACTCTTCGCCGACGTTGCTACAACATGTACCTTCTGTACAGTTAGTATCCCCCTCTTTGTAACCTACACATTTCACTGGTGCGTTCGATTTTGCTGTAACCGTAAAAGTCACCACACCACCATTAACAATCTCTGTTGGACTTACTGTTACTGCCTGTATAATTGGCTTATACGCTTCTTCGCTAAGCACGTTTACAGTAAGAAGACCACTTATCACTACTAATACTATTAAAATTGCTACGACTTGTTTTTTCATTTTCCCTTTTTCACTTCCTATATTCATATAAATGTAATAACGTGGCGGGTAGATAAAAGACTTTTCGATATTTGCGCGTTTCGTATCTAATTGCAACACAGATTCCGATCTCACGGATAAGGCTTCTCCACACATATCATAAATAAATCGAAAAGTTTTTTAAGCCACTAATTTTATTATAATAATAAGAAGCGATGAAGGAGGGGATATGATGGGAAAATTAGTGCCGTTTATGAAATTTCTTGAAAGAGAAGTAGGGTTTGGCTTCGATATTGAAAAATTTGAGCACCGGCTAATGCTACAAAAGTATGTGTTCATCTCTAAGATTTTGGGACACAATCTTGGCTATTCGTATAGTATCTATCTCAGAGGGCCCTATTCTCCAGCACTTGCCGATGACTATTACAAATTAGCTGACGCTTATTCATCATATGACGAGGACTATACAAAAGAGCTTCTGGGGCTTAATACCGAAAAGTTCTTGAAAGTGATAGCGGGAAAAGATGGAAAATGGCTTGAGATAGCTGCGACTATCCTATCTGTCTATGAAAGTTATCGAATAAAATACAGGGGGGCTGAACTAATAGAGCGTGTTATATCCACATCGTGCGATATAAAGAGTGCCACTGAAGCCGAAAAGATATATTATGTGTTTGATGAGTTAAAAAGAGTTGAACTGATTGACGCTTAAACTTAAAACTCTTACGTTATTTTTAATTGACGATTTCTCTCATTATCTGCTTGCATATCTTTTTCAACATTTTTCAATAAATCCGATAATAGCAACCGCCTATCGATGGTCAACAAATGAGATTAACACTTGATTTGATCTGTGAAAGGACGTCTTTTGCACTCTCCTTTTCATCCCTCTCCTTCCATAGATAGCTTTGGAAGAAGCAAGTATCAATGTATACGTTTTGGATATTTGTTTGCATCTTTTTCATTGTTGCACATCAATTGTTGCATCTTGGATTTTTGGGACAATTTGTTTTTCCGGTTTTGCACTGTGAAAGAGTGGGTATATATCTTCATAGTTAAAAGAAGGTAGGACATGCATTATTGAGCGGAAATAAATTTTGTCCATGGTTTTGTGCTTTGCAACAATTGATGTGCATCACCAATAACATTTATATGATCGGACACAGGTTATTCAAGATATCCAAAAAATCGGAAGGAAGAAGAAGGAAGGAAGGTTATCATGTCCGAAAAACAAAGAGGAGGGATAAGAAAGTGCCTTCCCGTAGTGTTGGAAGAGTTAAAAAAAGGGATAGATATAGGGGCTTTAAGGGATAAAGGAGATTGCCGTCATGATACTCTTTATGCAATCCGGGATATTCTCAGCGGTGCAAAATTAATTTTTGAAGAGGGTGGTAAATGGTATTATACATGCAAGAAAGAAAAAGAGGAACTGCTAAAGGACTATCAAGAGTTTAAAAACAAGGATGAATACGACACAAAGCTAAATCATTCTAAAAATCTTCTAAAAGAAGCAGGATTCGCAAAGTCCGCTATTGACGCATTTCTCTTTACGGACACGTACAATATGGACGTACTTAGCTTTATGGATAGCCCTAATTTTGTTTATTTCCATCAGCATCTGGAAACCAGCTATCCGCGTATTTCTGAATTATATAAAGGAATAAAAGAGGACGACTCCGATATGAAAAAAGTTTTTTCGATTCTTCATCAAAGGATAGGGGTGGTTGCTTTAGAATCAGGCATTGAATTCCCAAAGGCAAAAATGTGCTGGTTAAAGTTTAGCACAGATGCAGATCAGGTAGTCTACGCGGATTTAGAGGTTTTCCCCCAGTTAACTTTTGAGGACGAATTGAACAAAGGCCGTATCCCAGAAGAATTGAAGAATATGCTCAAACACAACGGATTTACATGTTCTGGTGATGCTACGGTTAGAAAAGAAAACGAGAATGAATGGGAGATAGCAGATAAAGGAAAAATCATTATCAGGAAAGAAGACGGAAAGCTAAACATTTACGAATTTAGAGATTTAAAAAAAGAATGGCAAAAGATGTTGTCTGAAAAAGTCTTTGTTAGTTTGAGTGCATATCTTGATTGTTTTTTTTATGAACAAGCTTGTAAGGAAGTAATCGAAAATGTTTCTGGCCTAATAGATCCTTATACACGTTAGGGAAAAGAACGGACGGATGAATTCTATGAAAAATGTCTCAGATCAGAACATATTAAACAACTTCATAGCGAACTCGCAGCGATTAGTAAAAAAACAGCCAAGGATTATTTCGAGTTCATTAGAGAAATTAAATTCATCATAATAAAAGTTTTAGAAGACGGCGAACCTTTAAGAGGAACATGCGACCGATGCCCTAAAAACACCATTGGAAGAGTGTCTTGATACATTTCCACATAAAAAGAGAAAAAGAGGAAGGGCAGGTCTTTTCGTCTTTTACCTCTCCCAACTCCTTCTTTATCAATTCCTTTATCTCAGGATTGACTATTAATCGCTTCATTAATTCGGTCATTTTGTCGTCATAAGGTGCTCTCGCTTCTTCGCGTGTTTCTAATGCTGTTATTTTCTCTTCTAGCTCGCTTATCTGGCACAATCGTATTTTCTAGTGATATAGGTATAATCCTCTTCCCATATCCAAAAATTTTTTGAAAGGGCATTTTAGGAGAACCAAATAGCCAATACCCTAGCACAACCTATGATCCACAATTATGGTTTGATCTTTTGCATATTTGCACACGCACACTTCTAAAATTGTAAATACGTTTAATAAAAGTGTCCAAAACTCGATTCCACCGGAAGTGGAACCGAAAGGTTTATACACTAGCTCCTACAACTGTTTTATAATGATTAAAATGAATAAGACAGCGGCAAAATGTGTAATAGCATGCAAACGGGCTTTATTAGGAAAAACACTTGGTGTTGTGTTAATGAGGAGAGAATAGAAAGAAATGGCGTCTTTTGATACAAATCTGAACAATTTTTCGTATTGGGAGATACTCCGCGCGATCTTTGGGCGGTATTCAACCGATTTTGTGTACACGGCAACGGGAATTTTTCGTAGAACAAAGCCACCTGTGTGTTCGGAATGCGGCATGCAGATGAACTACAATGGTTATAACACGTACGAGAAAAGAGGCTTGGGTAGCGTCAAGATTGGGCGATATGTCTGTCCCTCTTGTAATAAAAAATGTGAGGAAGAGCGTAGCTTCTGGGAAAAGTTGAAAGAGGACTTCTTTGACATCATAAGCATGATTGACAAGCTTTTGAGG
>QENH01000161.1 GCA_003336485.1 Candidatus Methanophagales archaeon | reverse complement strand
GCTGACCCAATCAATAGGATGACTGCAAACAAAAAGTTCCGGCTATCCTAGCTATTGCAACATAAGTTAAATGAGTGTTTCATCAAGGTCCAATAAAGGTCGTTCTAACAAACTCTTCTAAGTCCTCTCGTTTATTTATTACTACATTCTCTTCCTTTCCGTCTCTATCAACAGTAAGTTGTAACTCAGGTATTTCCGCGTTTATACCTAATAGCCCCTTAATTATGCCGGCAAATATGTTTTGGACTTTTTCATCGATAATAGAAACGTATCCAAAGTTTCTAAACCATATGACAATCGAAGTTTTACCCTTTCTTATTGTTACTTTCCGTATCCTATGTTCCCACCATAAATGAACGTGTATCGCTATTTCTTCGCCCATCTTTTTTACTCGTTATCTTTTTAATAACTACTATTAACTAGGTAAAAGTTGTAGATAAAAATAGCCAAACAACAAGAGGGATAAACATGATGGAGTATAATGTGGACACAGACTTTTTCCATTCCTGGTTCCGGAATTATGTAGAATCTTTTTACACCGAAGATCCAAAAATCCAACAGAATATCAGACTTAAAGAAGAACATACGTTACGTGTTTGTAAGGAGATTCTCCGGTTAGGCAAAGCGCTGAAACTAAATGGGAATGCACTTCGTCTAGCGGAGATAATAGCATTATTTCACGATATAGGTCGTTTTGAACAATTCACGACATATGGTACTTTTGATGATCGTATGTCGGAAAACCATGCAACACTTGGGCTGAAGGTTTTAAAAGCGACAAACGTATTGAGCAGACTAACAAAAATGGAACAAACCATCGTTTATAACGCCATAGAATATCACAATGTACGTAGAGTTCCCGACAATGGTGATGAACTCATTGAACTGCATTCGAAATTGATACGGGATGCAGACAAATTGGATATATGGTACGTTGTGACGAATTATTATACAGAACGACATAGACAGCGTAACCCCGCATTGGAACTCGAACTTCCCGATACATCTGACTATTCTCTTTGCTTTGTTGATGATCTCCTCAACGATCGGGTTTCAAATTCTTATGATTTGAAATCATTTAATGATATGAAACTCCTGCAACTGGGCTGGATATTCGACATCAACTTTACACCGACATTTTTTTATATTCAAGAAAGGCGGATTATTGAGAAAATCATTACCGCCCTGCCAGATACAGAAGATATACGAAAAATCCAAAACCATGTAACTGATTATCTAGAGAAAAGAATATCAAATATCAGAAAAGCCACGAGATTTTAGTGTTGGGTCCCGTTGTTTATAACGCTTGTCTTACGAATTGCACGAGTTCTGCGTACTTACCTATCTCTTCAAGTAGCGGATGCCCATCCCAAGTGCTATCATATAGGAAGACGAAATTTGCTTTAGCTTTGTTCAGCGCCATTAATTTCAATACATTCTCTAATGCAACAGTCTTAGCTCCTGCATCTATCACAACTGGTATTTCCGATTGGCCCACAGGATAACTCTCGTTCAGTTCAATAGGGTAAGGGCCAAACGGCGGTTTCACGAGATATACATGGTCAAACTTTTCCACTTCCGCTTCTTCATTTGTCGTTATCAAGACGCGACCGAAGATATCGAATCTGTTCAGCCGGTTAGAGTATCTCAATACTTCGGGTCTATCTGCGGAAAACTCACTGAGATAGAAGAAAGGGCGTTTCGTAGCAGGATCGTATCTTTCTATCTCGGCCGAATAGTTCGTTATACGTTTCAATGCGTCCACCAAGGAGGGGTATGCCCGACAGCGACTCTCGCATAGCTCCCATAGGCTACCCTCTGCGATACTCTGCTTTACCATTCGCATCTCTTCAAACGTAACCCACAAGTTATGCGCAGCCAGTAAATCGGTGCTCTCTCGCAGCTCAGTTACACTGTATGTTGTGCACACAGGACAGGAGCAAGGCAAAACGCGTAAATTCTCTAGCTTCTTCGTGCCGTCGCTCGTTATATACCGCTTACCCTTTGCGTAGATCGCATATGCGGCAGAATCAAAGAGGTCGCAGCCCAGAGCAACAGCTAAAGAGAAGAGCATTGGATGGCCTGCGCCGAAAAGATGGACCGGTGCGTTCAGCGGTAAATTCCGCTTCGATGCCATGATTATATCTACCAGTTTATCAAATCCGTGTGATTCCAGCAATGGCACTACACCGCCTATTGCATAGAGATCAAAACCGAGTTCTGCAGCATGGCGCGCGCTCGCCTCTCGCAGATCTACGTATGTAGAGCCCTGCACAACACCTGCAAGCATGTTATCCTGAGTCAGAGTTCTAGCTTCTCGCAGCCTGCTCAGAGTAACATCTAAATCTTCTCTCGCTCGTTTCCAGTTCACGTATGGTGGTGTCGGGATGTCCAACGGTACACAGACATCTGAGCCGATACTACGCTGAAACGCTAATATTTCTCTGTTGCTTACTTCTACGTCTTTATACTCGTAGAGTTGATAAGACCCGGAATCGGTCATTATCGGTGTTTCTGTACATAAAAGCGAATGAATGCCGTTTCTTTGCGCTTTTTCTCGCAAGTCTCTGTTCCTGTAAATTATATACGCATTTGTGATAAGCATCTCGGCGCCGTACTTCTTCATTTCCGATGCCTCAATTGATACGATATTCGGGTTTATTACCGGCATGATCGTCGGCGTCTCGATGTCTCCGTGCGCCGTACGAAGCTTGCCTATTCTTCCCATTAAGTCCTTGTGCTGTATTTCAAACTCGGTCATGGCTAGTCATAATCCATTGTACCTATATTATATTCTTTGGTAAAGTTTCCTTATTGAACGAAGTTTTTTATTTATTGTATATAACGTGTAACTTCCACCTATAAATTTGATTTAGGGCACGGATTTAATTATTTTTTTTGCTGTAGTCCGGTATCCTTTTGTCCAAATCAATAAAATATTGGATGAAGAGCACATACATATTTTCCCGGTCTTCGATATACGAGCTGACAGTCTTATGGCTTTTCATATATTCTTTGCCTTTCCACTACACATTCTGGACTGAATAATCGCGCAATTCCATAGTAATTATGATTATTGTATGCTTATAACGTTGTAGGGATTGAGATACCAAAAGGCTTATAAATGAGTAGGTATCGGAATACTAAGATGTTTCTTTGGTAATGCAATACCAATAATACGAAATTTGTATCAACAACGCTTCGCAGAAAAAGATTGTTTTGGGCTTGAGGGCTAAAAGGTTTTATGCATTGTTATCCTATTATTAGAACGTATGGTACTAAAAAGAGAACGATTTAACTTGGAGCAAATCGCAACAAAGAACACGACAAAAGTATTGAGATTCTTAACCTCAAAGCCATATCTCGCTTTTGGATTGACAGAACTATCAGAAGAGCTAAGAATATCAAAATCAAATGTACTAAGAATTTTGAAGGTGTTGCGTGCACATAAGCTAGTCATCGAGCAAAAATCGGGGAAGAAGAAGCTATTTAGAATAAATTCAGAGATGAGTTTAATAAAAATCCTATGGGATTTGTTTATGAGTGAAAAGAGGTATAATCTACCAACAAGCTTTAAAAATGTCACTGATCTCTTCTATGAGCAGGTAAAGGACGATGTCGAATTGTTCATCCTCTTTGGGAGCGTTGCACAGGGTCTGGCAACAGATGAGAGTGATATAGATATTTGTGTGGTTAGTGCAAGGGTATAAATGCCAGAAGATTTGATTTCTTACCATATCGCTTTGAGATCATTTCCAAAATCTCATTTTATTTATCGCCTCGAAAAAGCAAAAGGATTTTTAAAGAATGTGGAATTACAGGAAAACGAGGCGAAAGACTATTATAAAAGTATCGCAAAGATAACATTGGGCGAGGTCGAATCTTTACTGTACCGGAAATCAACGATTCCGAAGCGAGAGATCGTGTTTGAAGATATGAATATAGAAGCAAAAATAAAGATGCTTGAAGAAGAGATTGTGCGTGAAGGAGAAAGGATATGGCTGATTTAGACTTAGACCAAAAAGAGCAAAAAAGCTCTTAGAATCTGCGAAGGCGCTTTATGAACGAGGCGATATGGCAGGAGTTGTAGGGTTGGCATACGCAGCTTTCGAATCCGCGATTATCGCATTGACAAAGAGAAAGAATGGAACGGATTATCCAAGCCATCTTTTGAGAAGGGCGAGGGCAAAGGTATTACTTGACAAATATCAGGATAAGATAGATGTCCTCTGGGAAGTGAGGAATATTGATTTTTATGGAAATGTGAAGGTAGGCACTGAAATGAGAGAGCTTTCCCGAGCTGAAGTAGAAGATGGTTTGAATGCGGTAGAGAAGATTATAGAGGAAGTCGAGAAGGTTTTGAATGATGATACAACTAACTGTGCTCAACTCGCTGATTGGGACCATCACGGAGAAAATAGAATCTCATAGAAAAAAGGTGTTTCATATCGTCAAATACCAAAATTTTATAGGGTGTCAGGGATAACGTGGCCTGTCTCTGGGTCCAGTTCGTATTCTGCTGCGTATTTTCGCAGTGGTACCGGTACCGGCGGGCCGGATAGCTCATCGACCATATCGTAGAACTCGCGTATCTGCTCTTGCGGATCGTCCTCTTCGCCGGTCTGCTCGTATATGTAGACGTTTACTTCAGCCTGAACTTCTTCCGGCTTGTCTGTACAGCCAGAAATTGATACGATTATTAGAACCGCGAAGTGGATTTTGTGGTCAAAAAGGGATTGGACATCTGCAAACTGATACAGGTATGCAACATTATAGAAAATCTGGAAACTAAGGATCGGGAGACGAAATCACCTACTTCACGATCTTGCTTATATCTATCTCTATAATGTCCTCTGCGCCCATGCTCTTCAACTCAGGTATTAAGATATTCACATCACGCTTACTCACTACCGTTTCCACCGCATAATATCGGGGCTCGGACTCATAAAGTTGCGATATAGTGGGTCTTTTCATTGCCGGTAGCGTAGATACAACAGCCGCCAAATTATCTTCCGCGACATTCATGCTGAGCAATACCTTACCTCTTGCTTCTATAACGCCGGAAAGCAAAGTTTTTATCTCTTCTATCTCTTTCCTTTTTACCATATCATTCCACGAGTCCTTATTCACTATCAACTTGGTAGAAGATTCCAGTATCGAGCCGATTATCCGCCAGTTGTTCTTCCGCAGGGTCTCGCCAGTCTCCGTGAGTTCGACTATACAGTCCATCATGTCTTTCGCTTCGGTCGCACCGTAAGAGAAGAATATCTGGACGGGAATACCGAGCTTGTCAAAGAACGATTTTGTGAGGTTGGGATATTCAGTGCTTATTTTACTCTGCGGCGGTATATCGCTTGCCGCTTTTATATCCGCTCGGTCGGCTTGCACAGCCAGGACGATATTCACGACACTTTCTTTTTCCGCGGCTTTACTATAAGTCAAGTCCGCGATTTCCTCTACGTCCGCACCCCGTTCCTCTATCCAATCTTTACCGGTTATGCCAACGTCAAAGTAACCTTTCTCCACGTATTCCGGTATCTCCTGCGGTCTCAATATCTTCACAATATCTATCCGCGGGTCTTCTATCTTCGGGTTGTATTCTCTACTCGTCACCTTTATTTCCAGGTCTGCCTGCTTGAATAGCAACAGCGTTTGCGCTTCTAAACTACCTTTTGGTATCGTTATGCTTATCATGTTCCCTCTTTCTTTCCCCCTTATACTCTTTTTATCTCTTTGATAAATATAGCGAACAAGAAAATAAATTGTTGACACTGATTAACGCAGAAAAAATTAAATCCGTGTAAATCTGTGTAAATCTGCGTCATAAATATGTAAGAGCTATACTTCAGATACAATAAATAAAAACCCACGAGATTTTACAAAATGAACGATAAGACAAAAAAATTCGTGACCGCCAAATTTGGTGAATATTATAGACGGACAAAAGTAGAAATCCCAACGGATTTAGGGATGCGGGAATGGGGTTTTGTTCTCTTTGACCACTATTACCCGGCGAAACTCGTGATGAGAAGGCACAAAGCCTTTACCGCCGAGGATGAGTTAGTGAATCACCTCCGTGAAAATGCCCCTGCACATGCATATCACTCCACGGCCATCTACAAATACCCTACGGCTAAGATGGCAGAAAAAGGCTGGCTCGGCGCAGACCTAATTTTTGACCTCGATGCAGACCATGTTATAGGCGAAGCGGAGTTCCAGAGTTATACATATGAGCACATATTAATGTCAGTAAAAGAAGAAACGCTTAAACTGATAGACTTCCTGCTCAACGATTTCGGATTTCCGGGAAATCAGATGGAACTGGTATTTTCAGGCTCGCGGGGCTACCACATACATATAGAAACAGAACAAGTAAGAGGGCTTGGGAGCCGCGAGCGAAGGGAGATTGTCGATTATGTGATGGCAACCGGGCTGGACATAAATAGCTTTTTAGTTGCTGATTCAAAAGTTAAGAGCGGCAAAAAGTCCGGAAGAGAGGACTTGATGTTGATTCCCGAGGGATGGGGAAAACGGGTTCTTAAAGGGTTAATAGTGTTTCTGCACGAAATAGCGGCTATGGAAGAAAAACAAGCTATCAAAGAAGTAAAGAGTGTTGGGGCGATGGAAAGGAAGAAAGCAAAAGAGATATTACGAATTGCAAATGATGAAACAGTAATGAGTAGGATAGAGAAAGGGCAAATACCTCGCTTCTCTGATTCCATCTGGCAAGGCCTATCAAAAAGTGCAGAGGCTAAATACTCAGCATATGCTGATAAACCCGACGCACCAGTCACAGCAGACATAAAACGACTTATCCGGCTGCCTACGTCGTTACATGGCAAATCGAGTTTGCAGGTAAAGCCATTAAGCATAGACACTTTTGATGATTTTGACCCCTTAGTAGATGCAGTTGTATTTGGAGATTCGCTAATAGAGATAACTGCCACACGAAATTCGTCGATAACGATGAAAGGCGAAAGCTATGAGGTAGAAGAAGACGAAGTTGCCTCGGTGCCGGAGCATGCGGCGCTTTATTTTCTGTGTAGAGGAGTTGCGGAAATTAAGTGAAGATTTTGCGAAACAAAAAAATGTTAGTAACAATCCTTTAGGAAAGAAAGCTTTACAAAAGAAAGAAGTTTCTTAGTAAACACAGTACAGTAAAGTAAAAAGAAAAGTTGAGTGTATGGACATAGAAAAGCTCTGGGAAATCCTGCATAAGGAGAGAAATACGGCATCACTGCAACAATTACCTGATAACTTCTGTGATGCAGTACGAGAATACATACAGCAGTTGAAGAATGAGAAAGTGGAAGTGGACGAAAGGCGGGGTGAACTTGTGGAAGACGAGATAAGAAATGTACGGATGAAGGCGGAGGACATAATCCGGAGGCGAATAGGAAAGATAGTAAAGCTCGCCAGTTCGGGCATAAAACCAGTCCCCAAGGGTATGTTAGCAGAAGAGGAATCGATATTTGCGGGCGTTAAAGGTCATGTAGAGGAAGGAAAAGCGCGTATATTTGCGTTGATTCTGGGCGATAAAGAAAATAAAGAAAAAAGCGAAGGTGGAAGCGAAAAGGTGGATGAAGTAATTGTGGGGTCGGTGTTTAAAGAAGTTGAAGCAAGTTCTACAAAAGCAGGAAATGAAGAACTGCATATAGTCAGGGTGTTAGAAGACATACCTACTTTTATGGGTACTGATGGAAGAATTTATAAAATAAAAAAAGAAGATGTTATTATGCTGCCAAAGACCAACGCCGAGATATTATGTAAGCGAGGGGTTGCAGTGCGATTCAGTGGTGAAGCAAAGAAAATGAGGGTAGGAAAATGAAGATGCCAAAACGCATGCGGATTTATTGTCCCTTTTGTGGGAAGCATACGCTGCACGAAGTGGAAAGGGTGAAAAAAGGGAGAGCTTCTTCCTTGAAGTGGATAGTAAGGCAGAAGAAACGTAGGTCGGGCATAGGTAACAGTGGTAAATTCTCAAAGGTCCCGGGCGGAGATAAGCCAACGAAGAAGGTTTTTCTCAGATATAAGTGCACGGACTGCAAGAAATCACATCAAAGGAAAGGTTTTAGGGTATCCAAACTCGATTTCGTGGAATGAACATAAATGTCTTATCAAAGAAAAAGGTCTGTTTTTAGTAAAAGGAGGGTATGGCTATGAGGATAGAGGGAAAAACACAAAGCAAATTTTTGAAGGTGAAATGCACAGATTGTGAGAATGAGCAGGTTGTATTTGATCATGCAGCTACGACGGTACAATGTAATGTCTGTGGAAGAACCTTAGTTGAGCCAAGGGGCGGTAAATCGGAGATAAAAAGCAAAGTGATAGAGGTCCTTGATTAGATGGGGCGCGATGAATGGCCGGAAAAGGGAGAATTAGTAATTTGCGCGGTAAAAGAACTTAAGAGTTTTGGTGCCTTTGTCTCAGTTGTGGAATATGGCGGAAAAGAAGGACTCATACATATATCTGAGGTCGCCTCAGGTTGGGTGAAACATCTAAGGGATTACGTACGAGAAGAGCAGAAAGTAGTCTGCAAAGTGCTATTTGTAGATGCTCGGAGGGGGCACATAGATTTATCACTAAAGGCGGTAAACGAAGGGCAAAAAAGGGAGAAGATAAAGGAGTGGAAGAACGAGAAAAAGGCGAAGAAGTGGCTTTCTCTTGCACTCACAAATCCACCACTCGAAATCAGCAGCGAAGAGCTCGCGGAGGTAGAGCAGAAATTATTTGATGCCTATGGTAGTTTGTACGATGCTTTTGAGGATGTTGTAAAGGTCGGCAAGGGCGCACTGATTTCTCGTGGGATAGAAGAGCAATACGCAGATGCAATAGACCATGTGGCGGTCACTAATGTTAAGCTGCCTTCCGTGCAGATAGTCGGATATGTGGAGCTGACGTGTCCCTTGCATGACGGTGTAGAAATAATAAAAGAAGCGTTGATTAATGTGGAGGATGAAGCGAAGGAGAGGCTAGAAGGAGGAGAAAGCACAAAGGTGGAATGTTTCTACATAGGTGCACCAAGATATAAGATAAGAGTCATCGCATCCAATTATAAGGTGGCGGAAAGCATATTAAGTGATGCCGCGGACACAGCTATAGAAACATTAAAGAAAAACGGAGGACAAGGTGCGTTTTACCGGAATCTACCTTAATGCGAGAAGAGATTTACCATTGATGCACTCTTCTCTTTTTTTAAAAAAGGAAGTTTTATGAAGTCGAACTTGAGGAAATGTGGGGTATGTGGGGAATATACGTTGAATGATGTATGTGGCAGATGTGGGCAAAGGACAATAAATCCAATGCCACCAAGGTTCTCTCCCAAAGACCCTTATGGTAAATATAGGAGGATGATGAAATATGGAAGAGATAGAAGTACATGAGCTAAAGAAGGTGGAACTGAACAAGCCAGTGATGATAGAAGGGCTTCCAGGAGTGGGAAACGTAGGGAAATTGGTTGCGGAGCACATGATACAGGAGTTGAAGGCAGAGAAGATTGTGGAGATATACTCTCAACATTTTCCACCACAAGTGTTGGTGAATGGCGATGGAACAGTCCGTTTATGTAAAATCGAGATCTATGCATGGAAGTCAAAGGAGCTTGGTGATCTGTTAATCGTCAATGGTGACCAACAGAGCGTTACAAATGAGGGGCATTATCTTATCTCTGAGCGGCTTCTTGACTTTGCACAACAGTATGATGTTTCGCGCATATACACTCTGGGTGGATATGGCATAGGTCAGCTCGTAGAGAAACAGACAGTGCTTGGATCAGTGAATGAGACAGGACTTGTGGATGAGATGAAGGGCTATGGTGTGGAATTTCGGGACGAGGAGCCCGGAGGGAGTATCGTAGGGGCATCGGGACTTTTGTTAGGTCTTGGAAAGATGAGAGGTATTCCGGCAGTGTGTTTGTTAGGCCTTACATCAGGGTATTTAGTGGATCCTAAAAGCGCCCAGGCGGTTCTAAAAATCCTTTGTCGTGCATTAAAGCTCAAAAATGTTATAGACATGCAGGATTTGAAAGACCGTGCAGAGGAAATGGAAAAGGTCATCGAACGCTTGAAAGAGATGGAAGAAGCTCAAGTTCCAAGAAAGCGAGAGGAAGAGCTGGGCTACATTAGATAGATAAATAAAGATAAATAGGAGGTTAGAGTACAAAACTCTAACCTACGAATTCATTTTGCCTCTTTCAATCAAGCTGACTCGGCTGTAAGAATCTTTAACGATGCTGGCCTTTTTACTACATCGCCCATTTTTAGCCCCACTACGTATTCCAAATCCTTCTCTTTCGCAAGGTCCACTATCCTCTGCGTGATTACGCCATCAAAGACCACGCTATTTGCATCTCCTGTTATCTCTTTCAATTCCTTTGCGAGATCCCTCACTGTTGTCTCCTTTACTATCTTCTTATCCTTATCCAACAATCTAGCCTTAAACGTGCCTTCGAGCTCATCCAGATCAGTTTTAAATGGGTTGGTACTTACCTTCACCACTTTCACGGCCTTCACTTCCTTGGTTTTCTTTCTTTGTATTACTCGTGTTGGCGCGGGTTCACGTTTAGTATAGCCCTGCTGCTCTACCGGCGTCTTGTTATGTAATGCTTTCGTTATTTCCTTATACGACATGTCTTCCACGCTTCTACCTTCCGGAGTCGCGGCGACATAATCCACATCACCAATTTGCAAAAGCTCCTTCAATATAAGGTCGCCACCTCTGTCACCGTCTAAGAAAGCGGTAACTGTCTTCCTCTTGCTCAATTTACCTATTATCGGCGATATATTTGTACCTTCGACGGCAATTGTGTTTTTAATTCCGTATTTGAGTAGATTTAACACATCTGCTCGCCCTTCTACAATTATAATAGCATCCGAATTCTCTATGTTTGGTCCAGCAGGTAAGTCCTTATAAGTCTTTATCTCTTCCATTCTCACTGCTTCTTTCACTTCGTTCACCATCATTTCACTATCTATGCCTTTCTCAGTAGCCTTACGCATCAACTCTTTCGCTCGATCGGTTATCCTTTTTCTCTTTGTCGCTCTTATGTCCTCCACCTTACCGACTTCTACCTTCGCGATACAAGGACCCACTCTATCTATGGTCTCTAAAGAGGCAGCTAATATCGTAGTTTCTACTTTGTCCAGGCCAGAAGGGATAAGTATCTCACCTTTTGATTTCCCACTCTTTGACTCGATATTGACCTCTATTCTGCCTATCCTGCTACTCTTTTGTAAGTCTCTAAGGTCCAATTCTTCACCCAACAACCCTTCGGTTTGACCAAATATTGCACCTACCACATCTGATTTCTCAACAAAACCCTCTGCTGAGATGTCAGCATGAATAACATATTTCGTTGTATCTACATCATGCATTTTATTATCCTCCTGTAAGGCGTTATCACCTTTACCTTCTAACTTTACCACTGCCTTACCTTCTCTACCCTATCCTAGCAATATAGTAACTGTCCTACCAGCTAATGTATACTTTGAGTGATACATAGGATATAGTGAAATAAAAAGATATTTAATGTTGAAATAGTTGAATTGAAAGTATTGTAGTTTAAGGGAGGCGAAGATGAAGAATAAAGAGATAAAAGTGGAGGATTTAGAACCGAGGCGATTTGTAAACGAGAAAACAGAAGAGATTTTGGCTATGGTAGGTGGCGATTTGTGTATCAACGCTTTGTCCGGTGGTGTGGACTCGTCCGTAGTCACTATGCTTGGCCATGAAGCTTTGGGTGATAGAGTCAAGACTTATTTCATTAATAATGGCTTGATGAGGGAAGGTGAGCCAGAGCAGGTAGTGACGGTATTTAAGAACTTAGGCGTGAATGTGGAGATAGTGGACGCGCAAAAGTCGTTCTTTGACGCTTTACAAGGTATAACCGACCCAGAGGAGAAACGAGAAGCGATTACACAGACTTTTTACCGTGATGTCTTTGGTAAACTTGTGCAGGAATGTGGTGCGAAATTTCTTCTGCAAGGTACTATTCTGACGGACGTAGATGAAACGGTTGCGGGAATCAAGAGGCAGCATAATATCCTTGCACAGTTAGGGATTGACCCGGAACGCGAATTTGGGTATGATGTTATAGAGCCGCTGTTGCAACTCCGGAAGGATGGCGTGCGGGAAGTAGGAAAGGCGCTGGGTTTGCCTGAATCGGTGTATAACCGACCACCATTTCCCGGTCCCGCTCTTGCAGCGAGAGTGATTGGCGAAGTGACACCTGAAAGAATAGCAGTGGTAAGGCAGGCGACGGCAATAGTAGAGGAAGAACTCAAGGACACACCTGCATTTCAATGCATGGCGATCTTACACGAGGATAGAGTGACCGGAATGCGAGAAGGGAAGAGGGAGTTTGGGCTGCAAATAGAAATCCGGAGCTGGGAGAGCAAGGATGCAAGAGTCGCAACGCCAACGAGGTTGTCTTATGATCTACTGGAACAATTGAGTGCGAGAATAACCGGTGAAGTCTCAGGTGTGGTAAGTGTGACATATAATATAACGAAGAAGCCACCATCGACGATGGAAGTGGTTTAATTTAATGGGCTCGATGCGATTCGAACGCATGACCTCCGCCTCGTGAAGGCGGTGTCATAACCAACTAGACCACGAGCCCTTTATAGTTATTTATTTATCATATACCATCAAGTAATTTAAATGATTTTTCATTCCGAAGAATTAGAAAGAGATTATGAAAGGTTCATTATAGTCTTTCATCAGCTAAGATGAAGGGGAAGAGCGAGATATGAAGATAGAAGAGGTAAGTGGCGGTATTTGTGCAGTTAAAGGCGTAAGAGCATACGGTATAAAAGAGGATAGTAAGGGGTTAGCATTGATAGAGGGCAGCGGCAAAGCGGCAGGTGTATTCACGTTAAATAAACTAAAGGCTGCACCGCTTCTATTTACGAAGCGGCAGCTTGAGGGCGGGCATATAAGTGCCGTAATTGCAAACAGTGGCTGTGCAAACAGTTTTACCGGTGAACAGGGCATGAAGAATGCGGAAAAAATGGCTGAGCTTGTCGCTTCCGCTTCAGGTGTTATAGAAGAAGAGGTGGCGGTTTTGTCTACCGGTCCCATAGGGGCACAATTAAATATGGCGTTAATAGAGCGGCAGCTTGGGGTAGTTGCAGAGGGACTAACTTCTGACGAGACTGGTAGTATGGAAGCAGCGAAGGCTATTATGACTACTGATACCTTCCATAAGGAACATGCAATAAGTATAGACACTGGCGATGCCGATAGGGTGGTAATAGGCGGAATAGCGAAAGGCTCGGGGATGATATTCCCGGATATGGCTACTATGCTCTCTTTTATTTATACCGATGCTTCTTTAAGCGAAGAAGCGCTGAGAAGGTGCTTGAAAGATGCAGTTGATAATTCGTTCAATATGATTGTGGTAGATGGCGATATGAGCACGAACGACATGGTATTGCTGGTAGCAACAGGTAGAAGTGTGGCGATAACAGAAGCGGATTTTAAAGCTGGTTTAAATCAGGTATGCAAAGTGCTTGCGAAACAGATAGCGAGAGATGGCGAAGGCGCAACGAAGCTCATAGAGGTGCGTGTAAAAGGTGCTGGTGCAGATGCGAAATGTATAGCACGTGAGATACTCAGATCGCCGTTAGTGAAGTGTGCTATATTTGGTGAACACCTTGACCTTACGTGCGGTCGTATAATAGCAACAATTGGTAGTTCTGCAGGATATGTTAGTCCAGATGAGATATCAATAAGCGTAAGAAACGAGAATGCCGATGCGATCTTAGCAGTGAAGAACGGCGAATTTATGGATTTGTCAGGCAGTGCAAGGGACATAATGAAAGGTAAAGAGCTATTCATTGATGTTGATATGGGAGCGGGCGAAGAGATCGAAGCGACTGCGTGGGGATGCGATTTGTCTTATGACTATGTCCGGATAAATGCGGGGAAAGAATAGATGAAAACAGCTAAAAAAATACTCTTTTTTGTAATAGGGTTAGTTATTGGCGTAACTCTGATAGGGTTGGCTGCCGGTGTAAACCAGATTAAAAACCCCATCGTTATAGATACAGAGGCCGAGGATTTGGAGGTTACTATCTACAACGCAGATCTTGGCGTTGTCAAAGAATACCGGGCAATATACCTCCCGGCGGGAATAATTAATGCCCTGTACGAGGATGTTGCATCGAGAATAGACCCTACAAGTGTTCGCCTAAAGGCGGTTGATTCTGTGATTGAGGTAATGGAGCAGAATTTACAGTATGACCTGGTCAGCAAGGATAAGATACTGAAGAAATATATCGACAAGGACATAGAGGCTTACCTGATCTACGGCGCCAAAAAGGAGTTGATTGAAGGTACACTGCTTAGTTACAGCGGGGATCAACTAATCATAAAGGATAAAGCGGGTATGATTCAGATCATAGATTCAAATAATCTGGTACTGCCTGAGCTACCGGAAGGCTTAATAACGAAGCCGACACTGGCATGGATCCTAAATGTCACAGGAAGCAGGAATCATACTCTGGAGCTCTCCTATATGACCTCCGGTATGACGTGGGATGCCGACTATGTTATTGTTACAAACAAGAATGACACGAAACTTGATTTGAATGGCTGGGTTACTGTCACAAACAAGGCGGGCACAACATTCAAGGACACCGCTCTTAAGCTTGTTGCGGGAGATGTTCACCGGGTGTGGGAAGAAGTTGAGAGGGTGGAGGAAGTGATTATGGAGATGGCAGAGGCTACTGGAGCAAGTCAGTTCGAGGAGGAGGCGTTGTTTGAGTACCACATGTATGACTTACAGAGAAAAACAACGTTAAAGAACAACGAACAGAAACAGATCTCACTGCTGGATGCGACGGACGTCGATGTCGAGAAGGAATATGTATATGATGATATACCCCGCTGGTGGTGGTATGGGGGTGACTGGTCGGACACAAGCGAAAAGAAGGTTGATGTGATGCTTAACTTCAATAATAGCAAGGGAAATAATCTAGGTATCCCACTACCGAAGGGTACAGTTCGCGTGTTCACGAACGACAGAGAGGGCAAGCTGCAGTTTATCGGTGAGGATTCGATAGACCATACACCGAAGGACGAGACAATAAGCCTATTCCTAGGACAGGCATTTGACATCGTCGGTGAGCGGACGCAGATGGACTTCAGTAAAGACGCAAACTGGTATGAATATGTGTGGGCGGTGAATCTCAGGAATCACAAGGACGAGGACATTGAGGTCACGGTAGTTGAGAGTACCAGCGGAGATTGGGAGATAACAAAAGAAAACTACAATCATACAAAGGTGTCTAACAATAAAATCGAGTGGCAGGTTCCGGTAAAAGCCGATTCCAAAAGCACTCTATCCTACACCATAAGATACAAGAGATGGTGATCCTGGGATGAGGGATGAGATGCTTGGAACAAGCTTGACTGGCACTGTCGAAGTTACCCGCGGAATCACTTTTTCCCCAATAAAACGAGGAAATTACGCATCAGTTTCTTGCACTCATAACAAAATTCGGCGCAAATTCCGTATAGGATGCCGCATGCAGATGAGCAAAAGAAGCGAGACAGTTCTTTGTTATGATACCATCCATGCCATCTTTTATACCCTCGCCCCTGATCATTTTATAAGCAAAATCAACGTTTGATTCGAGTTTTATAGTAGAATGGTGGAATTCATGCCCTTTAAACCTGCTGCCCTTTTCGCCTATGATACAATCCTGCTGGATTTCGCATTCTATATAGTTTACTACCCTCTTAGCTTCAAATCGCACGGATCCGTTTATCACACCACAGAGCTCAAAACAGTCGCCCTTATATTCAAGCTCGTCCATTAGATACATTAACCCGCCACATTCTGCATATATAACTCCATAGCCATCGTAAAAGTCCTTTATGGCGTTACGCATCTCTGTATTCGCTGAAAGCGTATCGGCATAAATCTCGGGAAAGCCGCCACCGATATACACTGCATCCACACCGTTCGGAAGCTGTTTATCGCTTATAGGACTGAAATATACGAGTTCCGCACCTGCCTGAACGAGTAGGTCCAATGTATCCTGATAATAAAAATTAAACGCCACATCAAATGCAACAGCAATCTTGACGTCTGCTCGTGCACTCTTGCCCGTATGAAATATCTTTGCCTCCTGCATTTTCTGTGCACGTGCCGATTTTGCAACATCTAAAAACGCATTTAGATCGACATAGTCCACCACCGCTGTCCTTATCGTATCTAAAACGGTGTTAAACTCGCTCCCACCGGTTTCACATTCCGTAGCGGTAATCAAGCCGAGGTGCCGCATAGAGATTCTCAGGTCGCTATTACGAGGTATCTTACCGATGACGTTTACACCACAATACTTCGCTACTGCCTTCTCCGCTTTATCGCCATGTCTTTCGCTCCCAATATTGTTTAAAATCACACCTGCGATCTGTACTTCGGGATCGAAACTTTTATAGCCGTTAACAACCGCAGCAACACTCCGTGTGATGCTGCCTGCATCTATTACTAGTATGACCGGGCAGTCTAAGATCTTTGCTATCTGCGCTGTACTCCCAACATCGTCGAAATAATTCAAACCTTCATAAAGCCCTCTTACGCCTTCTATTACCGCAATGTCCGCACCGTTACAATTCCTCGTATACAGCTCCTTCACTACGTCAGGCGACATCAAGAAACCGTCCAGATTACGCGAGGGTCTGCCAGAAACCAATGTATGAAAGCCAGGGTCTATATAATCAAGTCCTACCTTGAACCCCTGGACTTCAAGCCCCATTGCCCGCAATGCACCTAATAGTCCGATACAGACCGTAGTCTTACCTGCCGAGCTCCTATCGCCTGCAATCAGTACCCTCGGGATGCTCATAGCTCTAACCTCCGCACTATTTTAATATCATCGTGAACCAACACAGATATATTGTTCCTCATGCTTGTATAAAGGAGGCATAGCATTTTAAGTTTAAAAAATCCACAGATTTTTTTGGACAGTTACTAAGGCGCACAAATCATTTTTTTTCTTCCCCTTTTTGTCACCCTTCTACATCATGGGAGAGCCACCTCGCCACCGCCCACGTCGTTCACGTATATTGTAATCATGTATAGTTACCACATAAAAGGTTTTGGGTTTTTACCGATTTGTTACCCTAATGGGTAAAGAACAAAATAAAATGAAATATTTTATTGACACCGATTGACACCGGTTAACACTGATTAACACAGAAGAAACTAAATCAGTGTTTTGCCATTGAGTACACCGAGAGCACCGAGTTTATTCCCTCCGTGTGCTCTGTAGTCTCTGTGGCTATCAATTTTGGTTTTTTATATCAGGTATCTGTTACTATTTTCGTCATAAATGTTTTTTCTAGCAGGGCATGATACGCCCGATTTCAGAACGATATTCATTCCTGCTCGATGATTCGAGAGAAGTTCCGATTAATAGTTTGTATTATATCGCCACAACTTGAAAAGGATATGTGGGTCCTATAGCAAAAGAAGCTTTTTAAACTTCCAAAAGAGAATGTATCCATGTAAGGAGATCAAAATTCATGCCCGAAAAAATAGTGGTTCCAAAGAACTGTGCATTGATTGTTGAAGATATGCAGAAGGACTTCTGTAATGAAGATGGCGCTTTGTTTATCGGCGAGACCGTAAATGCGATAATACCAAGAATAAGCGGGTTAATAGAGCGTGCAATACGAAAAGAGGTGCATTTGATTTTCGCACAAGATTGGCATTCACATGACGACGACGAGTTTGAGATATGGGGCCAGCATTGTGTTCGCGAGACCCCGGGGGCAGAGGTAATAGATGTGTTCGCGCCTCTTTTAAAAGAAGCGCATGTAATAAGAAAGCAGAAATATAGCGATTTCTTTGGCACTGATCTCGATGCACATCTAAAAGAGAAAGGGATAAGAACATTGATAGTAGTCGGTGTCGCTACGAATATATGCGTGCTACATACAGCAATAGACGCAGCCCATAGAGGCTATGAGCTGATAGTACCCGAGGATTGCGTGGCCGCATTGAGCGATCACGAGCACGAATATGGATTGTTACATATAAAAACCATATTGAAGGGGACCATCACCAGTTCGGGCAATATCATTTTTACCGGGTGAACAAACACAGCCTCACGCTGAAATCGCCATTAACGCTGTCATAAGATTTAACTGAAAAATTTGACTGTGTAGTATCTATGTGTACACATCAATACAAATTGAATTTCGTAGTTGATCTCAATGAGCTTTTTTATTCCTGTGACGTACCTGTAATAATAGTGTAGTTTAAGTCAATGGCGGTCGTGCTTAAGTACTGGCCTTGTACTTAAAAGAGAGACCCAGAAAAGAAGCTATTCGCTCGAGTTCGTAAAGATTATTGATTTGTCGACTGTCATCGACTCGCCTACCGGGTCACGAACATAGCTAAAACAGCCCTTGCAATTGAAGTTGCCGCCTGAAGTGCAATCAAAATATGTGGCTTTTGCGCTGATAGTGAGTGTGTAACAAAGGGGATATATCTATATCATTCTCTCGTTTTCATCATCACTATTTATTTAATATAAAGAGAAAAAAGTTTAAAATTGTAAAGGAGGTGAAAAGAAGATGGAAGTAAAAGAAGGGGATCTTTTGTCCATTGATGAGGTAATAAGATTGGGGCTTGCAAAGAAGTGGAAAGTAGCGATATACGGTAACGAAAAGGAGGAAATACCCTCTTATGATACCGAGGGAGAAAGAAGCCTTGAGAGTATCACATCTATGGATGGCGGCAAAGTGAAGTACCAAGTAAAATCACTTGATGCGGTGGAGAAGACATTGTCAGTAATACGAGAAGTAACATGGACGTGACAAAAAGCATAATATCCAACTAAAATCGATTATTGACACGGATTAACGCGGATTAACGCAGGCAGAAGAAATCAAATCAGTGTAAATCAGCATCCTAAATTACATATGTGGCAGTTATATGTTATTATAATAAAAAGGTAGATATTATGGGAAATGAAGATATGGAAAACGTAGTCATTGCAGGCTCGGGTCCTGCGGGCTTGACGGCCGCTATATATACGGCACGCTCAGGGCTGAACCCGCTTGTGTTAGAAGGGTTCGTACCTGGCGGCCAGTTGATAGTTTCCCCCGAGGTGGAGAACTATCCCGGTTTTCCCGAACCGATCTCAGGCATGGAACTCATGGACCGGTTCCGGAAACAGGCAGAACAGTTCGGGGCACGTTTCAAAATGGAAGTAATCGAAAATGTCAAGATAGGGAATGACCTTTTTGAACTGGATACGGGCATCGGAAGAATAGAAACGAAAACACTTATAATTGCTACGGGAGCCGAAGCAAAGCGTCTGGATATTCCCACGGAGCCGAAATTTTACGGTAAAGGCGTGTCAGGATGCGCCACATGTGACGGCGCTTTTTTCCGTGATAAGGAAATTATGGTGGTGGGCGGAGGGAATACAGCTATCCAGGACGCTGTATTTCTCACCCGATTTGCGAGCAAGGTAACGATTGTTCACCGACGGGACTATTTTCGTGCAGCACCTGCTGAAATGGAAAAGGCGAAGAGCAATCCGAAAATCGAGTGGTTAATTCCTTGGGTTGTGGAAGAAATAATCGGTGATAATACAGTGACCGGCGCTGTCCTGAAGAATCGTGAAACAGGAGAAATACAGCAAATCCACTGTAGCGGTATTTTCGTGGCCATCGGACATGATCCCAAAAGTGAAGCCTTCAAAGAGCTGGTTGAGACGGACAAGAATGGTTTTATTCTCGCTGAAGCTGGTTCTACCAGAACATCGACACCGGGCGTGTTTGCCTGCGGTGATGTTTGTGATCCTGTTTACAAACAAGCGGTTGTGGCTGCAGGACATGGGTGCATGGCTGCCATAGATCTTGAACAGTATATATATATTCACAGGAGGAAGTAAAATGTTGAACACAAATCTAAAACATCTGGAAACGGAACAAGAAGTTAAGGAAGTGCTGGAAAAGAATGAAAATGTCATGATTTGCTGTGGCAGAATGGGACCAATGTGCGTCCCCGTCTTTAGAGTTATGGAAGACTTGGAACGGTCATATCCGCATGTCACATTCCGTGACCAGGATTTTGACATCTCTGCGGCAGACATTATCCGGAATTTGCCTGATTGTGCATTGTTCATGGGGTTGCCATTCACGGTCTATTTCAAGAATGGTAAAGTCGTAGCGGCCACAAGCAGCATACAAAACAAAGACCAGGTGATGGAAGTCCTGGACCGGGAGTTCGGTAAGCAATCGTGAGTTTTGAGACCGTGCAGGGTATAGAAAGAGAGGAACACAGGGAAGAGGAAAATGGAGAAGAGAATCCGGAAAAATCGAGGGATATACAATTTTGATAAATAGCATAGACTTGGATTTCACAGATTTACACAGATGCTACTCTAAAGAATAAAATAGAATAGAATCGAAATTAAAAAATTCGTACACTATTTTAAATCTGTGATATTTAATCTGCGTTAATCGGTGTCATAAAAATCCGCCTTGGTAAATGATACATACAGTTCAGTGCGGATGAATAATCATTTGTGAGTCTCCTAAACACTAAAAACACAAAAAACAAAATCTAAACAAACACTTCTAAATTTATTTAGGCGTGCATATTCAAAGAACGGATCGCTGTTTTTTTCTGTCATTGTGATTTTGGTATTCGATTTTGTTTAGGATTTAGGATTCACAGCACCGTATTGAGCACATACCTATCATCAACCCGAATTTACTTTGATTTTTATCTCAGCCACATCCTTGCTGAGCAGATCGTATTTCTCTTTCAATTCTAACGTTTCTCGATGTACCTCTTTTAAAAAGTACAAGGTATTTGTCATTTCTCCTGTGTCCTCTTTTATTCCATCTATCTTCTCGCCGAGCGAACCAAAACCTTCGCGATTCTCTTCTCTGCCGGCATCTATCTTCTCGCCGAGCGAACCAAAACCTTCGCGATTCTCTTCTCTGCCGGCATCTATCTTCTCGCCAAGCGAACCAAAACCTTCGCGATTCTCCGCTCTCCCTGCATCTATCTTCTCTGCAAGCATTACATTACCGCGATCTATCGTGCTAATTACCTCCTTGTTCCCACGTTCGATAGTACCGATTATTTTATCATTCCCTTGCTCGATAGTACCGATTATTTTATCATTCCCTTGCTCGATAGTACCGATTATTTTATCGTTCCCTTGAATAACAACGCCAGTAAGTTTTTCCAATATATCCGCTGCTTCATCCAACCGCTCGGCAACCTCGTACATCGTGCCGGAAATGACCTTCTTGAACGCACGGAACTCGCCAGTTGCGTCTTCAAAGCACACCGAAACGTCTGTAACATCAATCAAATGGTTTTTCAGCTTCAGTTTCGTGATGAACTCGTTCAGAACACCTTCTTCCGCTTCCGCATATATCCGGACAGAGCCGTCATCCAGATTCTCCACTTCGCCTACTATTCCAAGTCCATCGGCAATCCCCTTTACCTTGCTCCTGTATCGCACCTTCTGCACTTTCCCGTTTACCGTAATAATTGCCCTCTTCATTCACGTTTCACCTCCTTTTATTTCGATGTGACGCATTCGCATCGCCGAAGAAGCGGTTGAAGTCTTTGTCTGCCATTTTGTTTGCCCGCATAGTAATATATATTATGCTTGTCATATAATTTTGTTGAGTCCTAATATCATTTCGCTTACTATTCCTAAGATATTTCTTATTCATAAACTTACCTCCCTTTCACGCCACTCGAAGAACATTCCAAGCGTGTTCTCAGATCTCATATTCCTGATAAATGCATCATGCAGAGTTTCAAAGTATTCCAGATCAAGTGCCCCATCAAGCATAGGATATTCCCCCGTTTCCCTATAATAGTTCACCAATTGCGGTATTCTTCTCCTAGAGACACCATATGTCGTTGCAACCACCTCTGTGCTTTCACCTTTGTTTATTGCCTGCTTAACTGCCAATTTGATCTTTTTGTCTGTTAGCTTCACCATAAGTTGAGGTGAAATTTCGTGACGAAATAATTTCGGGACTCTACACCCTCGCTACCTTCTTTGAGAGTAACATCTTTCCATTCATCCGGTGTTGAACATTCAGGCATATAAGTAAAACTCACACTTTTACCCGAGGGGTATCTAAATGTATGTACAAACTCGTCTTTGTCCTTATCCTTTGGGAACTTCACACGGAAAGTCTCAATCCAAACAGGAGTCGGATATTCCTCAGTGAGCCCAAAATATGGGTTCTCCATTGCTGCCGATGCCGGAATCACAATGTTGGATTAATCGAATTTTTCGGGATCTTGCACTGACCTAGCAGCTTCTTCTATAGGTATTAGCAAAGATATTTAAAGCAATTGCCTGAACTCACTCCAGCTCAGCTATACGATGCCTTTTCGTTTTTCTATGATCATCAGGAAGAAATAGAGGAAGAACTTGAATTGAATCAATAGCTTTAAAAGCCAGGGATTTTGATGCCCTCTCTGTTCAGGAATTGGGAAGGAAGGGATTATATAATGATGACCAGTTGATGTTTGCTAGTAGCAATAATCGAATTCTCTCGTGTAAATCGGAGTGGTATTGTGGTGATAACCACGCAGCCTTTTATATACTTCAAACACGATTATAATAATCATGATCAAACAAAAATTCGTTGATCGAGAACACGAGTTGAAGATACTTAAAGATGCATATAATTCTGACAGAGCGGAGTTCATAATTTTGTATGGTCGCAGAAGGATCGGAAAGACGGAACTGTTAAAACAGTCAAAAACCGGAGAAAAATTTGTTTACTTCTTTGTCGAAGACGCCTTAGAAGAAGAGAACCTGAACACATTTAAGAATATAGTTGCCGGATTCTTATCCAATCCACTAATCGCGAAGGCCGAATTGTCATGGCTGGATTTATTCACAGAGCTTGCCAAAATAGACAACTTGGTTTTGATTTACGATGAATTCCCAAACCTAGTAAAGCGGAATAAACGATTTTTATCGCAATTCCAAAAGATCTGGGACGAGTTGCTGGCGGACACGACAATAAAATTAGTTGTCTGCGGCTCATCCATTTCATTAATGGAGACCCATCTTTTGGGTTATCAGTCGCCGCTGTATGGTCGAAGGACAGGTCAAATATTGCTGCCAGCGCTTAATTATTATCACCTAAAGGAGTTCATCGAACTTCCGACTGATGAGATTATCAGGATATACGGCATAACCGATGGAATACCCTATTACATTCTGGATGCTGCGTACAGGCTAAAGAACAACGAGAATTTAGAAGATATATTTATGCCGAGCCGGATATTATTTGAAGAAGCGGAAATACTGATAAAATACGAATTGCGAGATCCGACAAGATATTATAAGATACTCAAGGCTATTTCTTTTGGCTATACCAAATTCGGCGATATTGCTACTTATACAGGTTTCAGTACGAGCATAGTCTCTCAATATCTGAGCAATCTAATAAAATTGCATATTATAGAAGATACTTTTCCGGTCGGAGAAAGGAAGGAGAAAACACGAAATAGGCGATATACCTTCTCAGACAATTACTTCCTGTTCTATTTCAGATTTATTTATCCGCACAAGTCGGAACTCTTAGAAACTGGACGTATAACTAATTTCGATGCAAAGTTCAATCAGTATATGGGTACGGTATTTGAAAAAGTCTGCAAGCAATTTCTTCTTCTAAATCGTGATAGACTGCCGTTTGCAATTACAAGACTAGGCCGCTGGTGGCATAAAGATAAAGAAATAGACGTTGTTGCTCTGGACGAAGAAAGCAAAGAGATAGGATTCTTTGAATGCAAATACAGTACCCTAAAGTTTAAGGACGCTTTTGCTATCCTTGCGGAACTGAAAAATAAGAGCGGGTATGTTGACTGGAACTGCGGCAAACGCAAAGAATATTTCGGGCTGATCGCGAAAAAGATCGCGGATAAAGAGAGACTCAGAAAAGAAGGCTATTTTGTATTCGATTTTGATGACTTTTAGTGCTTGATCGTCAAAATCGGCTGTTATGGTTAATTAATGCGGGGTTGATGGTAGATAAGCATAGTCACAGCATCTCCATTATTTCATCAACAATATCCGGCAGTGGCGCAACCTTGTCCACAGCATCCACATCTATTGCTGCTTTTGGCATGCCAAATATGACACTTGTATGTTCATCCTGGGCAATCGTCTTCCCGCCACCAGCCTTTATCGCCTTCATACCCTCTGCACCGTCTTTTCCCATGCCGCTGAGCAGCACGCCAATAACCTTATCTCGGTATGCTTCTGCTGCGGAACTCATTGCTACATCTATGCTTGGTCTCACACTGTTCTCCTTTGGCATCTTATTTAATTTTATCCTACCGTTTTTTACTACTGTATGGTACCCAGATGGTGCAATGAATGCCTGACCTGGCTTTATTAGATCGTTATCTTCCGCTTCTTTCATTGCGATAGAAGTCTGCCAGCCCAATCTTTCGGAAAAGCTTTTTGTGAAGCCAACAGGCAGGTGCTGAACAATCAAGACAGCTAGGGGGAAGGTTCTGTGAAATTTCGGTATGATTTCTGATAGTGCTTGTGGCCCTCCAGTGGAAGCGCCAATAATCAGAACTTTTTTGTCGGTTTTCGGCGGTAATAACAGTTTATCTATGTATCTTCTTTCCACAACTTTAAAAGCTATTTTTTTCACGTTCACTGTTGAGGCAGCTCGGACCTTTAATATCAGTTCCTCTTTCACCTCTTCTACGTCTAAAGAGATAGTCTTGCTGGGTTTTGATACAAAGTCCACTGCACCGTATTCGAGAGATTTTACGGCAAGGTCCGCTTCTATTTTGCCCATTGCTGTGAGCATCACAACGGGTACCGGAGTTTTCGCCATTATGCAGCACAAAGCAGTCAATCCATCCATCCGCGGCATCTCTACGTCCATCGTTACAACATCCGGCCGGAGCTTTTCCGTCTTTTCTACTGCGTCCAGCCCGTCTTTAGCAGTGCCAACTACTCTTATCTCTGATGCCGAGTCAAGCATTTCTGAAATCATCCGCCTCATCAGTGACGAGTCATCTACCACCAGCACATTTATCATGCTATTATCTAGCTGCGTTCCCGCATTTTCAGCGTTCTCTTTAATTTCTTTACTGTCTCCGCCTCCATCACAAAATATATGTCCCCTCTCATTTCGCCACCTATTTTCAATTCTAAAACCAAAGCATCTGTTACCGGCAAAGATTTGAACTCGTCTGCGCTCACTATACGAGCAACCGAAGGAATGACTGTTGCACGACGGAAGAATGTCACGGCCTCACTGAGTGGTGCAGAGATAATGTTGGTCATCTCTTCGGCCATATCCAAGACATGTTTTTGAGAAATCTCCGGGATCAAATCAGCATACATATCTTTTGCAAGTCGGTGCGCAATTTCAAATGGGAATATGAGGTATATGCTTCCAACCAGATCACTCCCCTCCCTTAACTCTATCTGGGATATAACCGAATCATCACCCGTATTCAATTGCTGTGCAGTCCAGCGAATGGATAGCGATTCGACTTTGAGCACTTTGCCGATAAAGAATTGCAAATAAATCATGGCCTTTGAAGTAGCATTCTGCAATATTTGCTCCAGCATTTCTTTCTCGAATTCCGTTACGCCCGTTTCAGACAACTTTACCACCTCCTTTTATCACTTCCCTTATCTTTTCTGCTATTTCCTCTTTAGAAAAAGGTTTCGTGATATAGCCTTTTGCTCCTATCTTTATCAAATCCACAAGTATTTCCTTTGCTTCCAACACAGTTTCCATCAATATCCGTGCCGCAGGGTCTTTATCCAGTATCACCTCTGCTGCAGCCATTCCGTTCATAGGTTCCATTATCACATCCATCAATACTATGTCGGGCTTGAGGTTCATATACTTCCGTATAGCCTCTTCACCGTCTGCGGCCTCGCCAACAACTTCAAATCCCGCTTCGACTATTATGCTACCAAGAACCGTCCTTATGTACGTGGAATCATCTACTAACAATACTCTTATCTTTTCCATTTCCTATTTGTACACCTCCTTTTTTTCTTCTTGTTCCTTTTCATTCTCTGCCAACACATGTTTCAGGTCAACTAAGATGATGAGCCGGTCACCCACCTTGCCCACCCCCTTCAGATGCACCTTAGAAATCGCCGTTGTAACCATCTCAGGCGTTGTCTCAATATCCGATACAGGGATCTTTAATACTTCTGTTGCTGCATCAACAAGCATGCCAAAAGCATTGCCCTCACACTCTGCTATGATTATCCTGGAATCGGAATCTATCTCCTTAGATAGAAAACCAAACCTCTTCCTTAGGTTTACGACTGTTGCCAGGCAGCCCCTGAGATTTATTACGCCCTCAATAAAATCCGGTGAGCGGGGAACCCTAGTAATTGTTGATACCTTTGCAATCTCCTTTATGTTCATCACATCCACGCCGAATTCTTCATCTCTGAGTCTAAAGATCACAAACGTTTTCGTCTCCTCTTCTGCTAATGTTCTTTCCTCCATCATGACCTCTACTTATCTTCTCTCTTTTTTGCTGCTTCTGCTTCATCCCTTTCACCACTGAGAGTGAACATTGTTACTGCATCCTGGAGTTCTGCGGCAATGCCTACCAGATCATGACTGGAAGTTGTGAGCTGTTCCATAACAGCGGTTAGTTCCTGAGCAGAAGCAGAGGATTCCGCGGAACCCGCAGCCGTCTCTTCGGAAATCGCGGAAATCGCATCCACCATCTTCACAACCGATTGAATACTTTTTCGCTGCTGCGCGGTGGCTTCTGAAATCGCTTGGGCTGCATTTGTGGTCTGTTTCATCGCAAATGAGATGTTATCGAGAGCCGAAGAGGTTTTAGCTCTTGCTTCTCCGCTTGCTGTCACACTTTCTCTAATTGTTTTCGCCATCTCTGACGCAGATACCGTTTCCTCATGTATGGATTTTACAAGTTCTGCAATCTCATCGGCTGATTTTCTGCTCTTCTCCGCAAGTTTGCGTACTTCTTCTGCAACCACAGCGAACCCCTTGCCCGCCTCACCGGCCCTAGCAGCTTCTATTGTGGCATTTAATGCAAGCATGTTTGTCTGGGATGCGATGTCGGTGATAATATCCACGATCTTGGTAATCTCCTCGCCGCTCTGCGTCGTGGCTTCAACAGTTGCCGATGCTCTTTCTGCTGCCTCTGATACTCTCTGACATGCTTTTACCGCTTCATCCACTGTTTTAAGACTTG
>QENH01000162.1 GCA_003336485.1 Candidatus Methanophagales archaeon | reverse complement strand
TGTGGCATTTTGGCGATTTTTATGGCTTTTGTGCTGGTTGTAGGTTGCGCGGCGATGCCCGCCGGTGGCGATGCGGATACAGCAAATTATGATAACACTTCTTCTACTGGACATAGCGAAAAACAAGAACTCGGGTTCTTCTATTATTATCAGCCAATAAATATCTCAGTAAATGCCAGCGTGCCACCTTATCCATTACCCATGAACCTGAGCACTATCTCAAACATCGAAGACATAACTAAACTCAGGTTAAATAAAACAGAAGAAGAAATATTGGAAACCAACGGATTTGTAATCTTAGATTATGGCCAAGAAGACGATATTGTGGCACCATACGAAGATATGAAGAAGAGGAGCATACCGATTTTTGTTACTACTGACACTCTACTTCATCTTTACCATATCCAGTTCAATGAGATACTCAAAGGCATAGAGGAACGCGAATTCTTTGATACGCTTGTTGATATGAGCAATGCGATGTTCGATAAGTCCATTCAAGATTATGAAACTTTTGAGGATGCGGACCTGAAGGAACCAGCGCGAAGAAACGTCGCCTACTTCGCTGTTGCATTAAATCTTTTGCAGAGACCAACTGAAGGCTACAATGGTAGTGAGGACCTCAAATTGATTAATTTTGCTATCCCCGAGTATGTGATTGAGGACGTTAACAAAGAGATAGCAAATATCACGCAACATGATGGATGGAATGGAAGTGCTATCTTCAATTCTGACCCAAATAGGGGTTGTGATGACGAATGCTGTTACTGTGAAGATTATTCGCAATACGTCCCTCGGGGGCATTACACGCGGTCGGAAAAGCTAAAACGATACTTCAAAGCGATGATGTGGTATGGCCGAATGGCGTTCCTTCTAAAAGGCGGGAACGTTAGTGAGTGCAATTGCATAGAGGCTCCGCTATTAACAGAAGCAGACGCGAAAATAGCTACTTGTCAAGCTTCTTTGCTATCTGCTGAATTACCCGCAGTCAAAGTAGGCAATACAACCGCGCAGGAGATATGGGACCGAATTTATTCGGTGACAGCCTTCTTCGTCGGAACAGCAGATGATTTGACACCATATGAGTATCAGGATGCAATAACTAACGTCTTTGGTACGGAATTCAATGCCAGTGATCTGAGCGATGAGAACAAACTGTTAGAATTAAAGGTAGAGCTTGCAAAGCTGAGAAGTCCTGAGATATATGGCGGAAGTGGCGTTTGTGTCGTTTACCCACCGATAACCAAGGCGAAGCTGTATGAGTGCTTGGACAAGACGAAAGGGATGCGATTCATGGGCCAGCGGTACGTTCCTGATTCCTATATGTTCGGCCAGTTGGTCTCTCCCGCAGTAGGTATGTATACAGGCAATGGCACGCCGTTTACGATGTGTATCACACGAGGAGGACCTGCGAGATGTTTACCTCGCGGTTTAGACATCATGTCGGTGCTCGGTTCTGAGAGGGCAGTGGATATACTAATAGAAGAGGGCGATACAGAATATGCTGGTCCGAACACGAGCTATGAGAAGCAGTTAAACGAGCTCAAATCGGAATTTGCAGCTTTTAATACCTCTGAGTGGAATAGAAACTTGTATTGGAGCTGGCTGTATACCCTAAAGCCGCAGTTAACCGAAGTTGGCGATGGATACCCAACGTTTATGCAGACAAAAGCATGGCGAAATAAAGCTCTACAAACCGCTCTCGCATCGTGGACTGAATTACGGCATGATACTATACTTTACGCTAAGCAGAGTTATACCCCGGTATTAAAAGGAATGCCAGAACCGCCAAAGCCGGTGGTAGGCTATGTGGAGCCCGTTCCAGAATTTTATGCGCGTTTGTTAGCGTTAACGGAAATGACAGAGAAGGGGCTGGTAGACCTTGATGTCTTGAATGAGACTGAGAAAGATCGTCTGCACAGTTTAGAAGGCATTCTCGAACGATTGATGAACATATCGGTAGCGGAACTGGAGAACGCGGAGTTAACAGAGGATGATTACGAGTTCATAAGGAACTTTGGCGAGCGGTTGGATTATGTCGTTGCTGGTGTGAATGCCAAAGGTAAGGAGACGACTATTGTTGCTGATGTGCATACTGATTGTAATACGGAAAAGGTCTTGGAAGAGGGTGTAGGCTACGTAGACCTGATTTTAGTTGCTTATATTGTTCCCGACGGCCGGATAATTGTGGGTGCGGGACCGGTGTTCAGCTATTACGAGTTTACACATCATATGGATGACCGGTTGACGGACGAGAAGTGGAAGGAGATGTTAAATGATGATCCTCCGAAGAAGCCTGAGTGGGTTGATGGGATTTGTGGGTGACAAGAAAAAGGAGGTGAGATAAAATTGAAAAAGATGATATTACTATTAGGTATGTTTTTGATCGCAACATTTGCAATATTCGTTGGAACTGCTTCGGCGGACATTCAGTTACCCGATTTGGTAATACCCGCAAGAGATATCGTAGACATCTCTGTTGAGGAACATGGAAGCACCCTAATTTCAAACGTAGAATGCCAAATAGATTTTGACGGTTATTTTCGAGATGGTCCGTTTGACGTATACTTTCTACCCCCTAAAAACGCAGAGAATATAGTAATAAAAGCTAATAACCAGCTCAAAACGTACCATTACCTGCTAAATACGTCTGAGTATATTAACAACAATGTCAAAGTACCATCTGAGTATATAGATGATTACACTGTAATTGCATGGACAGTAGGGGAAGATTTTGTACCCATTCAGGATGAATATTATATGCCCATTAATATCAGTGTTACATACTCGCACAGACTGGTAGGATCAATCTTACCGGGTCAAGCATATACTCTTAAGTACGCACTAATTCCGCTCGGTTATAAAGAGCTAAATGTGACTATAACGCTTCCGGTGAGTACTAACCCTGATACCATCATATGCAAACCGAAACAGTTAAAGCTATCCTATAATGACTCAGGAACATACTTGCATTTGAACGAAAATAACAGCGATTATCACGTACCTTTTGGCGATGTTGAGGTCTGCTTTTCTACACACACCGCGTCACCGATCTACGTGCCGGACAACTCGATCTATGTACCGAAAGACCCGATCTATGTGTCTGATGACTTTTCAACGATACAGGATGCTGTGGATGCCGCGTATCTCAATGACACGATAATCGTAAGAGATGGGACTTACATCGAAAACGTGGATGTGTATAAACGCTTAACAATTCGTTCTGAGAATGGTTCTGATTCAACGATTGTTCTGGCTAAATAGCCTTATTCTGTCTTTTACGTGCGTGCAGATTATGTGAACATAAGCGGGTTCACGGTGGAAGGAGAAAAGGATTGGTATTCTACGGGTGGAATTTATGTTGTAGCAGAGTACTGCAATATATCTAACAACAAGTGCACAAACAACAACAATGGTATCTATCTCAGTAAGCGTTACGGCCGTTCCTACAACAACTGCATATTGAACAACATCTGCACAAATAACACCAAGTGTGGCATCTGGCTCGCTGGTCCGGTGGGCAACAACGTATCGAACAATACCTGCTCAAACAACGAGGTTGGCATCCTCGCGTGGGGAGATAATAACAGCATATCCAACAACAAATGCTCAAACAACGTTTATGCAGGCATTCATATTTCGAGTTCAAACAACAAATTGAAAGGCAATGTCATGGTCGATAACGGAATATTCTCCAGTTTTCGTAACGAGATAGACACAAGCAATACGGTAAATGGAAAACCCGTTTACTACTGGGTGAATGTGAACGGTGGAAAGATTCCTGAAGGTGCAGGGCAGGTCATTCTCGTGAATTGCAGTAATGTCACCGTTGAAAATCAGTATTTGAACAATGCCTACATTGGTATAGAAATCGTATTATCCTCAAATATCACTGTAAAAAACAACACTTGCTCTTCAAACAGTAGGTTTGGCATCTTGCTCATCTGGAGTTCAAACAACAGCATAGCGAACAACATCTGCTCAAACAACAAAGTTGGCATTAACCTCGGGGAAGATTCAAACAATAACAGCATCTATCTTAACAACTTCATAAACAACACTGGCAATGTTTATTATTGTGAATCGACCGACTTATGGTACTCTGAAAACGACACTAACAATGTTTATTATTCTGAATCGACCAACTTATGGCACTCTGATGAAAAAATAGCCTATACTTACAACGAAACGAGGTATACAAACTACCTCGGTAACTATTGGGACGATTACACAGGAACAGATGCAGACGGTAATGGTATAGGAGATACTCCTTACAACATAGACAAGGACAGAGACATTTATCCCCTGATGGAGCCGTGGGAAAACTACTTTGTAATGGTCGAATGTCAAGAAAACAAATTATTGACACCGATTAACACAGATGAAAAGATCAACAATATCAAACTTAAATTTAGTTTAGTTTAGTTTAGTAAGTCCGCGTAAATCAGTGTAAATCCGTGTCATTTAATAGGAGGTAGTTATACTTAAAAGTATATACGATGAAAAACAGAACCTTTTGTAAATTATTGGCGTTTTCTATTACCTTAGCGATACTTGCAAGTGCTGTTGCACTTGGCGCCAATACAAATGCATCACAGCTAATGCAGACTCTGGAGAACCACATTAACCTAACTCCAGCCCACCTATTGATTACCGAGGTATATTATGACACATATTTGAAAGGAGATACCGATGGTGAGTTCATAAGAATACACAACCCCTCTAATAGTTCGATCAACATCAGTGGCTGGCAGTTGACAGACAACGAAGGTGTTATTACGTGCCCATGCAAAACGGTTATAAATGCGGGCGATAGTCGGTACCTCGCATATAACGCAACAGCATTCTACGAGGAGATGCAGATGAAACCTGATTTCGAGTATGGCGTTGATTCCGATCCCACTGTACCAGAGATGACAACGACTCGTAATGCTATAAAATTGAATAATGAGGGTGATGAACTGATTCTTATGGATAATAGGGACAAGGTGGTAGATGTCGTGATATATGGCAATTCTAACTACAAAGGTGCTGGATGGTCTGGCCCGACAGTAAAGGACGTGAAATATGGCGTAGTCTTAGAACGGGACAGAACCGAACCGAAACGGGAATACGAAGACACCGACTCCGCATCCGATTGGGATGACTATCGAGTATACGTAGTCGGGCAATCGCACTTCCCATATGCGACATTTGATTTTAACGGTACTGTAACGCTATTTACCTCACCGGACAGTAGTTTTAAAGTTATCGCCAATGCGATAGAGAACGCAAAAGAAACAATCTATTTGAATGTCTACCAATTCCACAATCTCTACTTGATGGATCATCTAATCAATGCTACAAATAGCGGTATTGCAGTGAAGGTCATGTTAGAGGGCAATCCGGTAGGTGGAATCGGAGACGAAGAGCGGTATATTGCAGAGCAAATAGTGAATGCAGGCGGCGAGGTCAGATACATGATAAATGAGAAAGCTAATGGCATATACGATAGATATCGGTTTAATCACGCAAAGTATACGATCTTAGATGACCGATTGACAATTGTAACGTCCGAGAACTGGAAGAATACGGGCGTGCCTGTCAATAACACCTTTGGTAATAGAGGTTGGGGCGTCATAATAAACAATACGGAGGTAACAACATATTTCAGCGATGTTTTCTTCGACGATTGGAAGCCGGAGAGCCGTGACAGCTTCCCCTTTACGTTGGGGCATCCTATCTACGGAGGTCCGTCTCCGAGTTTTGAACCAAATCGCACAATCATATCGGGCAATTACTCGCATCTCTTTGATAGCATAAAACTCGGTGGTGAATTCAGCGTATCGCCCATATTAGCGCCTGACACATCGCTAATGCAGACAATGTCTATTATCGGCATGCTAAAAGGTGCAAAAGAATCGGTTTACGTACAGCAACTGTATGTATACAAGGATTGGAAGTCATGTACAGAAAATAAGAATCCATTTTTGGAAGCTGCAATCAACGCAGCAAGACGCGGCTGCGATGTTAAGATTCTGCTCAATCCAACCTACAGTTTTGAGACTAACGAGGCAACAATCGAATATCTACGGGCGATAGCAGCAAACGAAGGACTGGACATGACCGCGAAATTTGCCGATACAGAACGTACCGGTCTCAACAAGACGCATAACAAGGGCGTGATTGTTGATCGCAGCAAGGTTCTAATCTCAAGTATCAACTGGAATGAGAATAGTGCAATGCACAATAGAGAACTAGGTGTGATTATTGAGAATGACGCGGTAGGTAAATATTATACGGATGTGTTTCTATATGATTGGAATAGCACGAATATTCAACCGCCAATCGTGACAACAGTATCAATAAAGAACCCGGATGCGGTATCAGAAGGTGAAACATTCACTGCCACGGTAAATATCGATAATATTAGCGAACTCACAATACTTATGTTCAAGCTGAGCTACAACTCGTCTGTTATCGCGCTGACCAGCATTGAGCGTGGTTCAAATAGCGTAACTTCTGACTGGTGCAATTGGAATAGCATGATAGAACATATAGGCACAGCGACGGTTTTTGCTTTCTCTAGTCCTTCTGGTTGTCCGATTAACGGGTCCGGTGAATTGGCACTGCTTGAATTTACAGCCATAGGCGAAGCTGGAACTAAAAGTGCTATTACAATCCACGGAATTATAGGTAACTCGGAGGTGGAACCAATAGTAGCGAGCTGGATAGACTCGGAGGTTAGTGTTTTTACAGATGCGGAGATGAAAAACAGGCAATGTCGCCCAAAATGTTATTGATGAGTTCACAGACGGGATAAGGAATAAAAAATTAGAGCCGCCTCAATCAAGCGGCTTCACACATTTTTCAACTATTTCAGCTTTTTTCCCGTGCTCGCGAGTTCATTCTTAATCTCTAGCGTCTACCATGGTGGTGTCACACCCTTATCCCACAATAGTCGCAGGTCCAGTTCGTAGTAATCCCCTCTGTATGCCTCATCGTATTCTTTTAGACCGGTTTCGGAAGCGTTTGCAAATTCTGTGTTTGGTACCCCTGTCATTTCTATAGGATAGAGATACATCCCGGAGGGGGTTTCTATCACGGGAAATGCATGCCCTGGTATCAGCATCAAGTATGAGTTAAGTCCCACTGCTCCGCACATAGCACAGTATAAAATTGCCAGGTCTATGCAAGTTCCGGCATTTCTATCCAGTGTATCTTTCGGATACTGTATATACTGTGACCCAGTGCCACCAGCCCAGTATCCGGAAGGTTCTGTTATGTAGCCTATGCCTCTAGCACAGATTGTATTATAGCAAGCTTCCATTGCTCTCACTGCTGCTTCGTCCGAGAGGCAGGCGCCGATACCACTTGTCGCTTCTTTCGCGAACCGGTTCAGAGTTACCTCGTTTGTTGTTACAAAGACAGGTAATCCCCAGACATTGTCAAAGTAATCGTACCAGCTACCTGTTGACTCCTCAGGTCCTAAGTATGACCAAACGAAACTGTTGATTCCCAGCAATTCAAATCTTTTCCGCACTATCTCCTCATATGTCTTAGCTCCCACCGTGTATTGGATCCGAACCAACAATTCGAGCGGTCTCTTTGTCGTTAACTCTGTTACTCCTGACGGTAAACATGGATAATATAGATCAACAATTGTCTGACCTGGCACAACTTTTGCATATGTCTCTGGCGTGGTCCAATCAGGAACATATTCAGTGATCTTGTAGCTCACTTTGAGATCTTGGATAGGCACTGTCCCTGTATTCTTTACCACAGTCTTAGCTAACCAAAATTCCAAATCCTGAATACCGTAAACTTTATACATCGCTGACATCACTTCCTCCTTATACTTAATTTCGGGGTCAATTCTCGGTGTACCAGTGCCTGTAACGCTTGGCAGAACATAGCTAATTACATGCTCATCCGGATCAAAGCTTATAGCGGTGGCGGATTCTGGCAGAATAGTTGTTGATATGGTCAGTGTTTCCGAGTCAGACCATACAAAGACTAAGAAATTTTGATACTGTGCTGCTTTAACAGCATCCGCAGGAAGTTCTATTTCCCATATGTCCCCTATATATGCCTCATCGATTTTTGCCCAGCCTAAAATGTCATAATTGTAGTTTATTGACCTGGCTACATCATCGAAGACCGGCGTCTCAACATTATCGAATTCATAAATTGCGCCTCGGCTTCTCAAGAATCTTATTGCAACTTCCGGATTCGGCTTGTAGAAGGCACAGAGATCATTATAATCAGACATAGAGAAGGGACCATAGCTTGCCTCAAACTGGGCATTACCGACTGTATCCACTGCTATTGTCTCTCTCCAACATACCCATGAAGATTCTTCCTGGGCACCAACTACTATTATACTTGCAGAAACAATTGCTAGCACCATAATCGCTACCATTGCTCTTCTCATTTTCTTCCTTTTCACCTCCTAAAGTAGTATATCGCTTATTTATAAGTCATATATCTGTATGCATTTAGGTATATAAAAAACAAAATCATTTAAATAATTTATGACAGTAGATTTTATCCACAAATGGTGATGTACATAACATGGGCAGTGTAAAAGACCTATTAGTTATTGATAAGCCAAGTAAAGACAAACCAGGAACGGCACAATTTGTGTTCTCGGACAGATACTCCGTATTTGATTGGGGCGAGATGCCAGATATTATACCAGATAAAGGCGCCGCGATATGCATAACAACCGCATATTTCTTTGAGAAACTAGAAGAAATGGGTATACCGACCCATTACCGGGGATTGGTAGAAGATGGCGGAACAAAAAGATTGGCTGATTTAGATTCACCGCAATCGCGCATGGAACTAAACCTATTACGCGTCTTAAAGCCCAACCTCACAGGGAATACATATGACTATACCATTTATCGAGAGGAGCGGGCGAATATAGTCATCCCACTGGAGATAATCTATCGCAACTCGCTGCCGGAAGGTTCGAGTGTGTTCAAGCGATTAAAAGCAGGAAGTGTGAGCTTAGAAGAGATTGGTTTGGACAAAATGCCATATCCGGGACAGGTTTTAGAACGACCATTGCTGGATGTCTCGACAAAGCTGGAGACGAGTGATAGATACATCAATTGGAACGAGGCAAAGGAACTTGCAGGTCTGAACGAAGCGGAACTCGAAGAAATAGTAAGTATAACATTACGTATAAATGAACTCATCACAAGAGAGGCAAGAAGGGCAGGACTTACAAATGAGGATGGTAAGCTAGAATTTGGATTTGATGAAGCTCGGAACCCGATACTGGTAGATAGTTTAGGCACATTGGATGAGTGTCGTTTTACGTATGACGGGCTGCCAGTGAGTAAAGAGATAGCGCGGATTTTTTACCGGAATACAAACTGGTATGACGCTGTTGAAGCGGCAAAAAAGGATGATGAAATAGGATGGAAAGAGTTAGTAGCAATTGAACCGCCAGCATTGCCGTCTGCACTCAGAGCTGCGATATCGAGACTTTACAAAGCCAGTTGTAACGAGATGACGCACAGGGTTTGGTTTGATGACGTTCCCACGGTAAAAGAATTATTGAAAGATTTGAAGGCGATTTTACAGACCTGAAGTAGCTGTTTTTTATTTAGGCGATGATATAGGTCATGTAATCGTTCCATACGTAATCTGCGATTTATCACCGCGGAGTGGAGATCGTATAGGGCTCAGAGTTTGAGAGCGTTGCAATCTCCGTTTGGGTTTGATGATGTCTCTGCGTTCTCTGCGCACTCTGCGGTAAAAGTAGAGGATATAGAGATTTCAGTAGAAAATTCGACAGTGCCGTGAATAGCTAATATTTTAATTAATTAATACAGAGTGCCTATCAAAGAATAGGCTATTTATCAAAAATCCGATAGGATAGATGTGATTAAAACAGAAGGAAAAACAGAGAGTGTAAATAAATGTTCCTCGAATTCAAAGCGGAAGTGGAAAAGGTGCTGAAGCAAGCATTAGCAAGTTATGAGTACAAGGACCTGGAGATTGTGGAAAGCGACCATGCAGATCTCGCATCCACCGTTGCTTTCTCTTTAGCTCGCAGTTACAAACGAGCACCGAAAGAGATAGCAGAGGATATAGTAACTCATATGCCGACGGAGAACACTTTAATAGCCCATGCTGTTGCTGCCGGACCCTATATCAACTTCTATATGAGCGATTTCTTCTTGCAGAAGACGTTGCTAAGGCTAAGGGCCGGGTTAGAGACAGTTGAGAGGAATAAGGGTAAGATTATTATTGAGCATACCTCTGCGAATGCCGATGGGCCATTGCATATAGGCCACCTAAGAAACGCTATTATTGGTGACGTTCTGGCGCGAGTCTTAAAACGTGCCGGGTTTGATGTGGAGACACAATATTACGTGAATGATCTGGGCAGGCAAATAGCAGTAGCAGTATGGGGCGCGGGAAGAATGGCATTCGCGACAGATAAAAAAGGAGACCATGCTGTTGCTGACGTCTATATAGCAGCGAACCGCGAGTTAGAAGAGCACAGCGAACATTTAGATGCCGTGGGCGAGCTAATGCGTAAATACGAAGCGGGAGATGATGCTACGGTCAAGCGATATGAAGCCGTAGTGAATAAATGTCTCACCGGGGTAAAAGAGACACTGAAGGGACTGAATATCAAACATGATCTATTCGTCATGGAAGGTGAATTTGTACGTAGCGGGACAGTGGAAGCGGTAGTGGACGAATTAATGCAGAAAGGTAATGTCAAATTAGATGGTACTGCACTGTTACTGCAATTAGAGGGCATTGAGAAGGAATTGGTAATAAAACGATCTGATGGGACTTCGCTTTACACTACTCGCGACCTCGCATATCACCGCTGGAAGAGCAATCGATGCGACCGGATGATAGACGTGTTTGGAAAGGACCACGAGTTGGTCTCGCAGCAATTGACAAAAGCGCTGGCGCTATTATCAGTAAAAGCGCCCGAATATGTCATTTTCGCGTTCGTTTCTTTGCCGTCCGGCTCAATATCCACACGTGCAGGCAGATATATCTCGGCAGACGAGCTAATAGCGAAGATCGAGGAGCGAGCATATGAAGAAGTGGAAAAGCGGCGGGACGATTTGGACGAAACGAAGAAGCCGGAAATCGCGCGGATTGTTGGTATTGGTGCATTGAGATATGATATGGTGAAAGTATCACCGGATAAGCATATAGTGTTTGATTTTGATGATGCACTAGACATAGAGAAGAAAGGTGCACCTTTTGTTCAGTATTCACATGCACGAGCATGTAGCATTTTACGGGCTGCCGCGGCCAAAGGCGTTCCTGCGGACGATGAATACGACTCTGCTCTGTTGCGTGAAGATAGTGAGCTAGAATTGATAAAGATGCTATCCAAATTCGAGTATCTCATAGCGTGCGTGGCATCTGATTTGAAGCCGCATCGGATTGCTAAATATGCACGTGAGCTTGCCGAGTATTTCAATCTGTTTTATAGATATTGCCCGGTGCTAAATGCAGATGATGAGCATAGAAAAGCGAGGTTGGCGCTTGTTGACTGCGCAAGAGTAGTCTTAAGTAACGTCTTGGACGTGCTGGGTATAAAGGCGCCGGAAGAGATGTAACTGCGTTTTTAGTTGATAATACATGATGCACATGCACAATAAGAAAGCATAAAATCCAACTAAAAAAACCACGAAATTTTACAAGATTAACGCAAGCACCCGTGATTTTTTATGATCTAGTGAGCAGATACATAAATGAAAGAAAGAATAGCGGGAAATCATAGAACCCAAAACGAACAATTCGTGTTTCCGCACACACGAGATAGAACAAAAGCGATATATGTTTATTTACGTTTAACCGTAATAGCTTTGAATAAGGTTGTAAAAATAGCGAAAGCAGATGGAGATGTAGGAGCGCTAAAAGGGGAAGGATAGTTTAGATTGCGATCAAATGCACAAGGTAAGAAAAATGGTGGATGTCAAAATTAAGATTGCTCTGGTGTTGATAGCAGTAATGATATTTGCCGCTCCTGTGGCGATCGCGCAAGAAGTTCCGCCGCATGTCGTGATAAGCGCGGTTTATCCAAATGTCTATAATGATCATAGCGAATGGATTGAGCTCTATAATCCAACTGCCGAAGATGTCGATATTGGGGGTTGGACTATTGATACCTCAACATATCATCCAGATGCCACGATCCCTACAGGAGCAATAATACCCGCTCATAGATTCTATTTAATCGCAGATGCAGGTTTCTCAACAGATAAAGATGATCCTTCATGGCCAGACGCAGATTTAGAAGAGGCAATAACCCTAACAGATACTCAGGGTTGGTGTCGCCTGAATAATTCCGGAAGCGTCGTTGTTGATACTGTTGGTTGGGGCACGGCAACAACCAATGAAACCAAAAATGCTAAAAAACCCGAGAAAGGCGAAAGCATCGAGAGGAAACCGTTGAAAGATGGCTATGCGCCCTGTCAAGACACGGACGATAATTTTGATGACTTCGACGTCCAGGACACACCAACGCCAAAGAACTCAGCCTCTCAAATGGCGCCCGCACCTGTTGGGCTCTTCGATGCAACTGACAACTTAGAAGGCTGTTTCGTAAAGATTCAAGACGCGGTAGACAATGCTGGTGTCGATTATACTATTCGTGTTAATAACGGTACATACGAAGAGAACGTGGATGTGGATGAGCAATTAACGCTTTGCTCGGAGCACGGTGCGGAATTTACCACTATCCAAGCATCTGATTCAAATGATCATGTCATTGATGTAACTGTGGATCATGTGACCATCACAGGTTTTAATGTGATAGGGGCAACAACCATGGGGGGGATACATCTTAACAATGCGGATTACTGCAATATCGCTAATAATATTGTATCGAACAATAATATCGGCATCCACTTGCTAGTGAGCAAGGACAACACGATCTCGAACAATAATGTATCAGACAACGGTAACGGCATCTGGCTGGCTTCTTCGAACAGCAACACGATCTCGAACAACAACGTATCTGAGAACGAGAAAGGCATCCGCCTGATTTCTTCTGACGATAACACCATCTACAACAACTATTTTGAGAACACGAATAACGCCGTAGATGACGATAACAACATCTGGGACATCACAAAAACAGGTGGGCTGAATATAATAGGCGGTCCTAATTTGGGCGGGAACTATTGGAGCGATTACACAGGTGCGGATACAAATTATGATGGACTTGGCGATACATTACTGCCTTACAATTCCAAGGATAATATAAAGAATGATGGCGATAATCAGCCATTAGTCCCCTTGGGTTCTGCGCCTATTTTATCAATTATAAAATCAGACGAGCCCGATCCAATTCCGCCAGGCGGAACATTAAACTATACTATTATAGTGGAAAACACGGGAAACGCAACTGCAACTGATGTTAACGTAACCGAGACATATGACGCAAACGTGACCTTCGCATCTGCTGTTCCTACACCTTCAAAGGATGACAATACGTGGATATTCACTACACTCAATGTTAGCGAGAGCAAGTGGATAAATATTTCGGTTACTGTCAATTACTCTACTCCGGTTGGAACCACGCTGTATAACAGCGTTAATGTTAGCTGTGATGAGAATGTTACGGATACCGATACGGAAGATACAACTGTTTTTGCTCTTGCACTATCTGTTCCAGAGATAGAGCTAGAGAAATGGGTAAAATATAAAGGAGAAGGCGATAGTACATATGGAAAGGTAATAGCTGATGCAAAAGTCTGCGATAACGTGACTTTCAAGATTGTGGTGCACAACAACGGCACTAACCTCTCTGACGTAGTGGTTACTGATGTGTTGAACTGCAGTTTAGGGTACATTAAAGATAGCGCAGATCCGACTACTACCTATGAAGACGACTGCCCAGATAATCAAACACTCATGTGGATAGTCCCAGAACTCGAACACGGCGAGTACATAAACTTCACTTTCGATGCACATGTTGACGAATGTGGTAATGACACTAATTATGCACATGTTGTAGCGAAGAATGAAACAGAATTCAGTGTTTCAGATAATGACACAGTTTGGGTTAATTGCACACCACCGGTATGTGTAGCGACAGCCACAGAGATTGGTTTTGCATGCTTTAGAACCAATGGTGGAACGATAGAGGACCTCAAGGCAGTTTATGAGTCTACGCTACCCAAAGACGAAAAACCGGATCTTAAATTCCCGTACGGGTTCTTCAAGTTTAACATAACCGGGCTCGATAACGGTCAAGAAGTAATTGTTACAATAACGCTTCCGTGTAATGCACCGGAGGGAACCGAGTACTGGAAATATCATGTTTCTGAGGGCAGATGGATTCGGATACCGATGGGTAGCGACGATGGCGATAATGTAATAAATATAACGCTCGTAGATGGTAAATTAGGAGACGACGATGGTGTTGAGAATGGTCGGATCGTAGATCAGGGCGGGCCAGGAGGTAAACCACCAAATATCATTGGCTTCGCGCCGCCTTCGCCTGTTTACGATCCCGCAGGTGCATGGAGGAGATTTAACGTTACTGTAGATCAAACGGTTGACGTTGACTGGGATTTTGATGATGGCCCTATGCAGAAGAACGAAAGTGTACGGAACGCAAGCTTCACTCATCGGGTGACTACGAGAGGCGTATATAACGTCACTGCAACTGCAAATAATATATATAGTATCAACTACACTAAGCAGAATTGGATATGGATATTAGAACCAACAAATATATCAGTAACAAAAGTGGCTGACGTCACAGAGGCGAAACCTTCTACCAACGTCACTTACACCATTACCATCACTAATACAGGTAACACTACTCTGGATCGGATCAAAGTAGTAGATCAGTTGCGAGAGGGGCTGAATTATTCGTCCGCAGATCATGATCCCGCAGCGATAACGCCGGGTGAGGATATAATGGGAAATCCGGTAACAAATGTAATCTGGTATTTTAATGTATCCCTTGAGGTTAACGATTCTCTAATGTTTACGCTTACGGCAAATATATCAGAAGATGCAACAAAGGTGTTAACGAACCGTGTTGATGTTTTCGGTCGGCCAGAGAATGGAAAGGATGCCACGGCATACGCTATAGCAGCGGTCAATGTGATGGGAGTAACAATAAAAAAAACATGCACGTCCACCGTCGCGTTTGGTGGAACCGTGAAATACACGATAACGTACTCTAACTCCGGAAAGGTGAACCTGACAGATGTAGTAATAATCGAAGACTATCCGGACGATCTAACGTTCATTTCCGCAGATCCTGCTCCTGACTCCGGGACAAATAACACATGGACGATAGGAAATCTCTCTGTCGGCGGATCAGGAACAATAAAGATAAAGATGAAAGTTCCGGCTTACAAGTCGGACCTCAGCTACGAAGAGAGCGGGTCCGTAGCCGGAGAGGGAATTGTAATAATTAGCAAAGAGATGACAACAGAGCAAAAGCCATACGAGCTGGAAAATATAGTTACTATCTCTGGCTCTTGCGGAGAGCTAACGGTAAATGCAACTGCCAGTGCTATAACCTCCTTGGGTGCGTCCGGATCAAGCTTAGAACTAACAGAGCACGGCAGCGGCATCTATGAATCGGAAGAGGAATCAAGCTTATCGCTTAAGACCGGTCGTATTGAATATGATAAGTACACAAAAGCCGAATACCGACCTACTACCTTTAACTGCTCTGACGGCTTCGTCATGGAAGTCACTTCTAAGTGGTCGCAGGACATCGGTATCACGAATTATGCGAAAAAGAGTGCTATGCGCAAAACGATAACAGAAGCTACAGTCCTGGATGATAATACCCGAATCGACACGAAGAATACGGGCTATACTATGGATTTTGATTCCAAATTCAGTGGATACTTGCATGTGGATAAATATACGATATCGGAACCTAAAAAACCAAAAGTTGCCGCTACTTCAGAACATTACATCGGCGATTTCGAGATAACAGACTGGGATGAAATAGGCGATAAATGCGTAGTAGAAGGCGTGGGATATGTAATTGTTGATAAGGTGTTAGCCACAGGACGATTGCGACTCATGGAGCATGGAAGCGGAAGATATTCCTCGGAAGAGGATTCTACCACAACTCGCATAGCAAAGGCAACGTATGCAATATACAAGCCCACTCACTTTAACTTCTCTGATAGCTTCGTCGTGAACTTCTCTTCCAAGTGGATGCAGGACTTCTGTACCACGAACAAAAAAGGAACCACAGCATTACACAAGAAGATACGTGATGCCACCTATATAGATGATGATACAACAGCCCGCAGTTCACCATCACTGTGCTATAATACATACTTCGAGGGTGCCGCACATTGGGGTGAAAGAGTGTCGGAATCAAGAACGTCAAATGATTACATCGGCGACTTCTATATGCAGGCGGATGTAAAGACAGACCGTAGGGAGATGTTTGAATGGGACAAAGTTCCCGGTGTAGATGAGCGTCAACTCAAAAATCAGCTCAAGAGGAGTCCTTTCAATATGGAGTGGGTTGATGATGCAGAATTTACCAAATCCGATAACAACAAGACCATCAACATTACGGATACTATGACGGCTAATCGCTCAGCCAAAATAGTTTTGAGTGCTGATAATGAATCCGCAGAACTAACAAGGGATGATGGCAAAATATTCGATTTAGAAGTGGAGAATAAGCATAATAAGCTATATATATACTACATCCAATTGCTAAAAGTGACAGACGTAGTGTCGGGCGAAGGATTTGTGATGGTTGATGAGTTAGACTCTGGAATGCACATAAGAGAGCATGGTAGCGGGATCTATTACTCGGAGGAGGTTTTTGTCCCAAAAGAGATTTATAAAAAAACGTATGGCGAATACAAGCCCACTTACTTTGTGTTCTCTGATAGTTTCGTCGTGAACTTCTCTTCCCTGTGGATGCATGATATATGTGTTAAGGACGAGAAAAGAGGCACGGCAATACATAAGAAGATAAGTGATGCTTCTTTCATAGCGGATGACACAACTGTGACGAAGTCATCATCATCAAAGCGATCCGAGTCATCAATGAATTTTAGTTCTTCGTTCAATGGCTCTATGCATATAGGTGTAAGAACCGGAGCGATTAGAATATCGGAGGATTATATCGGTGAATTCAAAGTCACAGAAGTTATAGAAATAGTTAAAGAAAAACCGACTAAAAAGACATCTAAGGCGCCTGATTGGCTGTCTTGTCCATACCCAATCTCATCATCCACTTATCCGTGGGTCTTCGACCAATATACAATACCAACACATCATTGGATCTGTCCGAGCATGGCGCCATAGGCATAATAAATAATTAGTAGGGTTTGCTTTTTATTCTAGCAATCCCAATAGATAATAGATCCAGCCATATTATGACGATGCAAACACAAAAGCGAGATTTATCCGCGGATATATTCCGCGCGTATGACATACGAGGGATCTACAATGATGACCTGTATCCCGAGACGATGTTGAAGATAGGACTTGGTTTAGGTACGTATGCGAAAGAGCGTAATGAGACGAGCGTGGTTGTAGGCAACGACATACGAACTACTTCGCCTTTGCTCGCGAATGCACTCATATCCGGGCTGCTTTCGTCGGGCATTGACGTGACTAACGTGGGAACCACCACATTTGGTGTCTGTGCTTTCTCCGGCTGGCTGTTAAAGAAGGATATAGTCGCGTATATAACAGCATCTCATTTACCGCCCGAATGGAACGGCGTTAAATTTTACTCCGGTGCGGGAATAGGCTTCTCAGCCGCGGAAAACGGGAAGATACGAGATATTGTGCTGGCCGAAAAGGAAGTAGTGGTTTCTTGGCCTGACGCGGGAAACTATCATGATGTAGACTTGAGAGACGAATATATAGAGTGGTTAGCGGAACGATTCAAGTTTGAAGTAGACGAGCGGAGAATCGTGCTGGACTGTGGAAACGGGAGCATGGGGTTGGTGGCACTGGACGTGATGAAACGAGTAAAGCTAAAAACAGATGCGCTGTTTCCGAATCCTGACCCTTCTTTCCCCAATCGACCTTCTGAACCGACCGAGTTAGACGCTTTAAAAGCGGCTGTGCCACGTAACGGCGCGGATTTCGGCGCGGCATTCGATGGCGATGGCGATAGAGTGGTGATAGTCGATGATCGGGGACGGATGCTAAGTGCAGACCAGTGTGGCACGATCATAGCGAAGGACCTGTTAACAGATCTCAGAGGGCCGGTTTTAGCAAATGTCGAGTGTTCCATGCTGATAGAGCGTGAGTTAGAGCAGTTAGGCGCTAAAATAGAGCGGATACCGGTAGGTCATACGTTCTTAACGCTAGAGGCGAAACGAAGGAATGCGGTGCTCGGGATAGAATCCAGCGGGCATTTCGTTATACCCTCCTTTTTCCTGTTTGACGATGCGATGATAATACCATTAAAATTAGCGGAGATCTTGGTTAAAACAGGGAAGAGTGTGTCGGAGCTTGTGGACGAGTTGCCGCAATATCCAAAGGCGCGTAAGAATCTAGAATGCGATGACAAGTTAAAGTTTAAGGTGATTCGCACTCTCGCAGACCGTGTAGCAGATGAATACGGCGCGGACAGAGTAAATACAATGGATGGGCTAAGGATCAACCTGAATGAGGATGGGTGGGTGCTTATAAGGGCGTCCAACACTTCGCCTCTCTTACGGGTGACGGTGGAAGGCGCTACGGATGCGATAATGGACGAATTGATGAATAAGTTCGTTACGATCACGACCGAGGCAATAAAAAGAGTTAAATAGCATGAGACAATTGCCATGTATCAGGAATTAGAGAAACCGCTTCGCGCGTAAGCAATGAGATTACCCATTTCAGGAGCTAACGGGCATTTATCTTTATCGTGCTTAGACTTACTTGTATCATGAAGTATTGCGAGATTTTCCTGGTTCCTCTGCATCACCTATTTATAGTCCTATATTCTATCATGAACCAGATGTCATATGACACAAAGGCTAAAAAGAGAAATAGGAGAAGATATAAAGCGCCCAAAACCAAATGTCCGTTAATAGAGTAACAAAAGTAAAAATATGCGGCAACACGAATATTAAAGATGCTATTTCGGTTGCAGAAGCAGGTGCCGATGCGATCGGCGTGATCTATGTCGCCAATACAAAGCGATATATAGATTTAGGTGTTGCGAAGCGGATATTCGATGCAGTACCCGTATTTGTATCAAAGGTCGTGGTTCTCAGATTGGATAATGCACCAATCGAATCCATACAAGATGAAATAAATATGATTGCTGATACTGGCGCGGACTGCATACAACTGCACGGCGATGAGCCAGTAGAGCTTATAGCGGATTTACGTGCGTTCTTAAATTCAAATTTGAATTTGAATGCCCGCGTGAAATTAATAAAGAAAGTGGGAGTGGGGGGCACAAAAGAAAAATGCTTGGAGAATGCTTTAGCGTATGAAAGCGTTGTTGATGCACTATTACTTGATACTGTGACTGTAGGTGCGATAGGCGGAACCGGAAAAGAGCACGATTGGAACATAAGCAAAGAGATCGTCGAAAAAGTAAAGAAGCCGGTAATTCTTGCTGGTGGTTTGAATCCGGACAACGTTGCAAATGCTATTGCGCTTGTTAAGCCTTATGCGGTAGACGTGTCCAGTGGTGTGGAGCGCGAAGTGCGAATAAAGGACGAGGTGAAGGTGAAGCGATTCATAGAAGCGGCTAAATCGGCTTAAAGTCATAGGTGACGACCATAATTCCATTCCCATTTATAGAAAGAACCATCGATTAGACAGGATCATATAAAAATTAGCTAAACAAATATAATACACATAATTAATAATCATAGATAAAAATTAAAGAAAATGGCAATGGCAGGTAAAGAGGGAATCCAAAAGGAAGAAATAGAGAAGATCATAATAGAAGAACTGCCGAAGCTGATGGCTGATTCACCTGCGTTCCGGCATCAGCTAATAGGTATTATGGCAGAGACATTTGTAAGAAAGGAAGAGCTAAAGCAGGTGCTTGATGCAATTCATGACCTGAGAGAGGATTTTAATACAAGATTTGAAGAGCATTCGAGAATACAGGAAGAGCATTCGAAGAGGCTTGAGGAGTTATCAAAGCGGCTTGAAGAGTTATCAGAGAGACAAGGGACGCACACAAAAACGATCGAAGAACTAATGAAAAGATTGGATGAAAATGAAAAGAGGTTAGAATCAGCTATAGGAGGACTTGGCGCAAGAGGGGGGATAATGAGTGAAGAATCATTTAGAAAAGGGCTAAAAGGAATCCTGCAAGGTATAGGGCTAAGTGTCGAGAGATATATTGATTATGACCAGGAGGGCTATGTGTTTGGGCATCCGGATCAGGTAGAGTTGGATGTGCTAATAAAAAACAAATCCACCCTGCTTGTGGAGATTAAGTCATCTATAAGTAAAGAAGAAGTATATACATTTCAAAGGAAGGTAGAATTTTACGAGAAGAAGCAAAAGGTGAAAGAGGTAAAGAAAGGCGTTATATCTCCTTCTGTTGACCCAAGGGTAAAATCGGTCGCGGAAAGGCAGGGGATAGAATTTTATACTTCCGGTTATGACGTAAGAATTTAGAATAGAGTAAAAAGAGAGAAAATGTTAAGCAAACCAGACGAGCATGGTAAATTTGGTATTTTCGGTGGTAAGTTCGCACCAGAGGTGTTGATGACAACGGTAGAGGAACTCGAAGCGGCATATAATACGTTCTCTAACGATAAAGGGTTTAGAACTGAGTTGGACTCGCTACTGAGCACCTATGCAGGACGTCCAACAGCGCTTTATTTCGCGAAGAACCTATCAGAAATGAGTGGTTCGAAGATCTACCTAAAGCGGGAGGACCTGGTGCACGGTGGTGCACATAAGCTAAACAACACCTTAGGACAGTGTCTACTAGCGAAACACATGGGTAAGAGACGAATAATTGCAGAGACAGGTGCAGGTCAGCACGGCGTAGCAACTGCGATGGCTGCTGCTGTTTTAGGGCTCGAATGTGAGATATACATGGGCACAGAAGATATAGAGCGGCAGAAATTGAATGTGTTCCGGATGAAGCTCTTAGGCGCGAAAGTGAACCCGGTTGATTCCGGCTCGAAAACGCTTAAAGATGCTATCAACGAATCTATACGCGATTGGGTAACTAATGTCGAGAATACTTATTACCTGATAGGCAGCGTGGTGGGGATGCACCCATATCCTTTAATGGTACGCGAGTTTCAGCGAGTCATAGGCAAAGAGACAAAAGTGCAGATAGTAGATGCCGAGGGCCGGTTGCCCGACACGATAATAGCATGTGTCGGCGGAGGAAGCAATGCAATGGGCATTTTTTACGAGTTCCTGGATGATGCTGCGGTAGAACTAATAGGCGTAGAAGCAGCGGGAAAAGGGATAGAAACAGGCGAGCATGGCGCTTCTATTTGCGAGGGCACCGACGGCGTCTTGCATGGTATGTATTCGAAATTATTACAGGATGCAGATGGCCAGATAAAGCAAACATACAGCTTTGCTCCCGGGCTTGACTATCCAGGCGTAGGACCAGAACTGGCGTATTTGGCTGAGTCGGGACGGGTAAAGATGGGATCAACAACAGATGAAGAGACATTAAACGCTTTTAAGATACTGTCCACGAAGGAGGGTATAATTCCCGCACTTGAATCCGCTCATGCGATCCACTATGCGATAGAAGAAGCGAAAAGAAAATCAGGCACGCAAAGAGATCATTTAATTGTTGTTAACCTTTCCGGAAGAGGAGATAAGGACATATACACGGTGGCACAAGTGCTTGGAGACAGGAGGGAAGAGGGATACGTATGACATTAGAAGATAAATTCAAAGAGCTGAAGGCGCAAAACGAGAAAGCATTTATAGGCTTTATAACCGCAGGGCATCCCAGTGCTGAGGCGACATCAGAAATCGCTCTTGCGATGATCAAAGGCGGTGTGGACATTTTAGAGCTCGGGTTGCCATTCTCAGACCCCATAGCAGACGGAGTCACAATCCAGCGAGCGAGTGAAAGCAGTTTGAGTGCAGGAATGAATACTGATTTATATTTTGAGGTTGCAGCAGGGATAAAGGGAGTGGAAAAGGTCTGCCTCACATATTATAATCTGGTCTTGCAAAGGGGGCTGGAACAGTTCGTGCACGATTGCGAATCCGCAGGGATAACGGGTTTAATAATACCTGATTTGCCCGTGGAAGAGTCGAAACCACTGCTAAAAGCATGTGCGGGGCATGAAACCGATTTGGTATTCATTATTGCACCTACGACCACGGAAAAGCGAATGACGAAGATTCTGGAGCTCGCATCGGGCTTTGTTTATGTTGTTTCGTTACTCGGTGTAACAGGTGAGCGGGCGCGGCTTTCTGATGCCGTTCGACCTCTTATCGGCAAGATAAAGGATCTGGAATTATCTCGTGACCGGCCACAAATACCTCTGGCTGTTGGGTTCGGTATCTCAAAGCCGGAACACGTAAGAGCGGTTTGTGCAGTTGCAGATGGCGCGATAGTAGGCAGTGCATTCATAAAGATGATAGAGGAGCGGGCAGGCCCCGAATTAGGAGATCGAAAGGCATTGCTTACGGAGATAGAGGCATTTACAATGAGTTTGAAACAGGAGACTAAAAACACACGATAAATATATCTTTGTCAAGAGATACATACATACATATACATATATATATTATGGTATAAGCATTATGTAAGAAATAGCCCGGTAGTGTAGCGGTCAATCATCCGAGGCCCTGGACCTCGTGACGGCGGTTCGAATCCGTCCCGGGCTATCAAGAACTCATAATATCTAACTAAAATAGATATTGACACAGATTAACGCAGATTAACACAGGAAAAATTAAATCCGTCTAAATCCGTGTAAATCTGCGGCACGAATTAAATTTATGGGTAGAAGTTATATTTTATATACATACATCGAGAAAAAAAATGATAGATTAGCCACAGAGACCACAGGGCACACAGAGCAGCGGGAAAATACTCGGTGCTCTGGGTGTATTCAGTGGCAAAAGATATACGTTATATACAATTAAATGCAAATACCAAAAAAAATGATGGGATACGAGAGAAGATGCAGCTAAAGACGAGTAAAACGGAAATAACGCATATTTTTATCGCTTGGCTTGCTATTTCCGTCGCGTTTACTATTCTCTTATCCGGATGGAACTCCCTAAGTCTGGATTCGATTTTTATTATTTCCGCTGTTACCGTTGGCTGTGCCTTTATCTTACATGAACTAGCACATAAAGTAGTAGCACAGAAGTATGGTGCGTGGTCTGAGTTCCGGATGGTACCATTTATGCTGCTCGTGGCAATAGCAACAGCATTTATGGGGTTTATATTTGCGGCGCCGGGTGCAGTCATGATATCCGCACCTTATCTCACAAGGGAAGAGAGTGGTAATATTGCGATAGCAGGACCGATGATGAATGTTGCACTGGCTTTTGCATTCATACCGCTAACTTTTTGTTCTGGCATGGCAGAACAAATAGGCGATTTCGGCGTGATGATAAACGCATGGCTTGCTGCTTTCAACATGATTCCGGTTGGCGTATTGGACGGGAAGAAGGTGTTTGCATGGGATAGGCGAGTATATGGTGCTGCGTTATGCATTGTGATTATTGTGCTAGTGATGAGTATGATGATATAACCTCAGGATAGAAAGCTATAGCAAAGAAATGATATACTGTAGATACGTACAATGGAAAGTGGAATCAAAATTAAGGACGGAGAAAACGAGAGACTAATAGATGGTTACGGTAGAGCGATAAAGAGTTTGCGATTCTCACTTACGAATCGGTGTAACCTGAACTGCATTTATTGTCATAACGAAGGCGAAGGCCGAGATGAGGTAAGGCCGGAAATAAGTGCTGAGCTTATAATCGCGATAGCACGAGTAGCCTCTACTTATTTCGGCATAAAACGAATAAAATTTTCAGGTGGTGAGCCGTTGATGCGAGCGGATCTCGCAGAGATAGTGCAGGGTATAAGAGAGTATGAAGATGACATCTCAGTAACAACAAATGGCACATACTTAAGTATTTATGCGGCTGAACTTGCGGATGCCGGACTGGACCGGTTGAACGTAAGCTTAGATACAATTAAGAGCGAAAGATACGATCTCATCACTGCTTCGCGTAACAACCTACCAAGGGTGATTGATGGCATATACAGTGCGATAGATGCAGGTCTTACGCCTATCAAGCTTAACACGGTCATCCTGAACGGAATAAACGAGGATGAGATAGAGGACCTTATAGGTTTTGTGCGTGAATGCAATAAAAGAGGCGGTGGTGAAATGGCAATCTTGCAATTAATCGAATTGATTCCTTCTTTTAATCATTCTATGCAGCCGTATAAAGCGGACTTTTTTGCGATCGAAGCGAAACTGAAAAGAAAAGCAGCAGTAATAAAAACGAGGCGGTTGCAGCACAGGAAGAAATATTTCGTTGATGGCGTTGAGGTAGAAGTGGTACATCCGATAGATAACACGGAGTTCTGTGCTAATTGCTCGCGGTTACGAATTACTTCTGACGGTAAGATAAAGCCATGCTTGTTGCGAGATGACAATCTCGTCCCGATAGAGCACATAGACGAGGAACAGATAGCGAACAACTTGAAATTGGCGATGCAGTATAGAGTGCCATTTTATGGTTCGCGGTAAAGAACGATGCAATAAAAAATAGAGGGAGAAATGGAGATATTTGTGGATGAGAAAGAAGTGGCTGCAGATGAATTCGTGCAAAATGTGATGGGCAGAGCAATTGCAGGTGCAGTTTCTGCGTTGAAATATGTGAAGGTGGACAGGAAGTAGATCGGGATAAAGGAGAAGAGGAAAAACAAACCGTAAAGCTTATATGCACCCTCAACATAATTTTCCTTAGTAAAAAAGAGATTTAGGAGGTGAAAGAAAAAGATGAAAAGCGAAAGTGTTTGGAAGGTATTGGCGATTTGTGTTGTACTTTTGATGATAGCGAGTGTTACCGGCACCGTAAGTATAGCAGCTAATTTGGCGAATGATGAAGAGGACAAAGTGTTGGGTTCTGATGATACGTCAAGTGCTAACACGCCTTTTATCCCTGTTTATAAGCATTCAAAGATGAGTCCGGACGTGATTATGAGCATACCCCCGCCGATAGGTGGTCCGCTGACTCCGATGATAGTTAAAATTTACCTGATTGAAGAAGACTCTGCATATGTCGAGGAACTCAAGCCATATGTGATTGAGATTCTGAATGTGAAGGAGGACGTTGTGAGGGCTACGATATACACAAACAGGATTAGGGATATTGCGGGACTGGAGTTCGTTAGCTATGTGGATGTGCCTCTTCACCCCTATTTAACTTTAACTCCAGTCAACGCAACTGAAAATTCATTCGCCCCTGTTTACAAGCATCCAAAGGGGCCACCGCAAAATAAATTCCGATTTTATGTTTTTTGTGGTTAGAGGGTGTAGTTCCAATTCGGATGTTTTTTGTGTCGTTCTAAATATAATTTTGACATCTCTTTTTCTGAAAAAGTTTTACCTTTTTCATAAATACCATCATCCAATTGAGCATCTATACTAAGACCTTTTGTAGTTGTTGTTCCTTTGATTAAATTAACAATTATCCCATAAGACGTTAATGGTTTTCCTTTCCAGTTCATGCTTATGAATGAAAACATTCGATGTTCTATTTTATTCCATTTACTTGTTCCTGGCGGGAAATGGCAAACGACAATTTCAAGATTAGTTTCATTTGCAAAGTTTTGCAAATATTGTTTCCAACCCTTATTACGACTACCATTACTTCCTCCTCCATCCGCGGTGATCATTAATTTAGTGGCGTTAGGGTATCTTTTTCTTCCATGTTTGGCCATTGTTTTTAAAATTACCGACGAGTTCTTTCTTTTTCGCATCAACAGAGATAACAGGTTCCCTTGCGGTCACAAATTCTTTTGATTTTTCGTTGATATAATTGAATTGTTCATCTCTTTCAGGAGGGGAACTGCCTTCAATGGTTTTTTTATTCGATTGCAGGCTATAATCTTCCTGTTTTAATAAACGACCAACGGTATCTTCAGATATTTTATGTCCTTTCAAACGCAATTCGTTTGCAATAGAATAGGTGGATTTATTTGACCATTTCAAATTACTCATTGGGTCTCCGGCCGTATTTTCTCCATTATAGTTTCAATATCTTTTAGGATTTGATGATTTTTATCAGTAAGTTTTTTTCGTCCAGCACCTTTCTTACGAAGTTTTTCGGTTTTACCAAAAAAAATTCCGTTTTCAACTTCGGACATCCCTTTTTTTATCGTTTTATAATCCATACCGGTGAGTCTTCCAACTTTCGAGATTCCGCCCCAACCAAATTCTAACGCCTTTATACCTGCCAACTGTCGTGCTTGCACCTCATTAAGACTACCCAAAAATCCTATCCAATGTTCGTCAAGTAGGGCTCATAGTCAACCTTCTATTGGAGTATTGGCTCCGCGGTTACTATGAGCCCCCTCACAGAACCGGACATGAAGTTTTCCCTCATCCGGCTCTTCAGGAGTACATCCTCTACTTTTGTTTTGATAGGGCATAGAAATGATATATCTTCGGTTTTGGCAATGGATTGAAAGAGAGAAAACGATTGAATTGCCCCCAATTATAGCTCTTCCTCTGGCTTCGCCGGTTTATCCACTTAAAGGCGAATTTTGTCGTATGATAGTAGAAACTCTGCAATCCCTGTATATTGCCACTTATACCGTAGTACTGATAATGTCCAGTCATCTTTTGTGCTAACATAGGCCACCATAGCACTAATATCATGCGATTTCGAACGCCCTTTAGCCACAGATTCATTGTTTTCATCTTCTGCCTGAATTTCTTGCTAGATGTCTTCCGCCCCACTTTAAATTTACCGTTTCTGGTTTTATCGCAGTAGAGCGTAAAACCAAGGAAGTCAAAAGTAGCACATTTCTTTCCCTGTTTCCTTGCTTGCTGACAGGCATAACGACCAAACTTAATGATTCTGCTCTTCTCTTCCGAAATCGTCAGTCCGAATTTAGCCAGTCTTTCCCTTAATGCTTTCCCAAACGCTCTGGCTTCATCATCGTATTGAAAACAGACAATGAAGTCATCCGCATAGCGAACTAGCTGTGCAAACCCATTTAGCTGCTTCTTCTCCTCTTTCTCAAACCAAAGGTCCAACGCATAATGGAGGTATATGTTGGCAAGTATCGGACTTAATATCCCTCCCTGTGGAGTGCCTCTATCAGTCTTCTGATATTTTCCTTCCTCCATCACTCCAGATTTTAAGAACCGGGCGATTATTCGCAGCAAGCTTGGGTCTACTACACGTTGTTTCAGGCATTCCATCATGCATTCGTGATCCACCATATCAAAGAACTTCGTAATGTCCATATCCACCACAGAGTTAACCGGCTTGGTCATGATGATCATGTCAACCATGTCCAGCGCGTCATGGCAACTGCGGTTGGGTCGAAACCCGTAGGATACGTCACAGAAGTCCTCTTCAAAGATAGCCTCCAGAATTTTCTTTATCGCCAACTGGACGATCTTATCTTCGAGAGCTGGAATTCCTAGCGGTCTTCGTTCCCCATTTGACTTTGGTATATAGGCTCGTTCAACTGGTTGTGGCCTGTATTGCTTCGCTATCAATCTTGTTACCAAATCTTCTATATTCTCGTCTAAGTTCTCTTTATACTTTCTCCATGTTACCCCATCAATGCCGGGAGCTTTATCTTTCTTTAACTCCCGGAAACATTCCTTGAGAAAATCCGCCGTTAGTAAGTGCGCTAATGACGTAAACTTACAGGTTGGATCTTCTCTGGCTTGTAGAGTTATGGACCACAGTTTTGTTGACACCTCTCGCCCA
>QENH01000163.1 GCA_003336485.1 Candidatus Methanophagales archaeon | reverse complement strand
ATGTCCGAGTGCATCAGTTAGATATATTGCTAGAGGGTTATAATAATTAATGCTGAGCGAACGCAGAGTTATAGTTTATATCCCTTAAATCTGTGTAAATCCGTGTAAATCCGCGTCATAAATAGGCAGAAGTTATACTTTATATACCTTTAAAATGTAACATTGAAAGTCAAGCTATTTTTATCAAAAGAAAATGCTAAGAAATTAACAGAGGGAATAAATACATGCTAAAAGAAAGTGGCCATTTGGTTTTCGGTGGCGTGGACGTAGTAGAGCTGGCAGAGACATATGGGACACCACTATACGTAACAGATGAAGATATGGTGCGGGACAATTTCAGGCGTTATAATAGCGCATTTGAAACGGCAGACAAGTATTACGCGGTAAAAGCGAACGGTAATCTAGCGATATTGAAGATATTAGCGAGCGAAGGTGCAGGTGCAGATGTGTTCTCCAGTGGCGAGCTCCAACTCGTGATGTCTGCCGGCATACCCAGAGACAAGATACTATTCAACGGTAATTCGAAAAGCGAAGAGGATTTAAGGGCCGTCGTAGACGCTGGCGTGAAGGTATCCGTGGATTCACAGGACGAAATGCGCACGTTATCAGCAATAGCCGTTGCAATGGGCAAGGAAGTGGAAATTGCAATACGAGTAAACCCTGATATATCACCAAAGGTAAATCCAAAGATAGCCACCGGTCTACGCGAATCGAAATTTGGCATCCCCTTTTACGAGGTGATCGCGACATGTGAAGATGTGAAAAGGTTGCCGAACATTACCCTTACAGGATTACATTGCCATATAGGATCACAGATATTAGACGTAAGCGTATATAGAGAGGCGACAGAGAAGATGATGAACCTAGTAGCGGAATTATATGCGCGTGGTATGGAACTCGAATTTGTGGACCTCGGAGGAGGACTAGGAATAAGCCACCGTAAGGAGGAGAAGGCGCCGACGCAAACTGATTTGGCGGATGCCATATTGCCCACGTTTGATACTAGGTTGAACACATTGGGCATAAAGCTGAAGTTGGTCTTAGAACCTGGCAGGTCTATCGTTGGCCCAGCCACAATATTATTGAGCCGGGTAAACACGGTAAAGCATGCCTATAAAAATTTCGTGGCTATAGATGCAGGATTTAACCTATTCATGAGGCCGGTGATGTATGATGCGTATCATGAAGTGGTGGTGGCGAACAAGGTAAATGAACAAGCTACTGTATTATGCACCGTGGTCGGTCCGATATGCGAATCAGGCGATATATTAGCACATGATAGACTGCTGCCGGAAGTTGAGCGCGGTGATTTAATCGCGATATTGAATGCTGGCGCTTATGGGTTCTCAATGAGCTCGCAATACAATGGTCGTCCGAGATGTGCGGAAGTATTGATTTGTGATGGTAAGGTGGACGTGATAAGGGCGAAAGAAAGCGCTGATGATTTGATACGGCATCAGGTGATCCCCCCGAGGCTTATGTAACCACAAGATCACACAGATTTACACGAGATATTGAGAGGATAGAAGTCAAACCGGAATCCTTTTCTTACATCCGCATTACAAAGTAAAAATCGAAAAGTATTTATATATCCAGATATAATATTATCTGTTATTGCATGACCGAAGAAGTGGATAAAGTGCCAAGGAACTTTTTGAAAGCGTTGAGCGATTTTAGCAGGAAAAGGGAAATTGTTTTCAAAGAGTTCGATGAGATACAAGATAAATATTCGAAGGGTGAAGATATAGTAGAAGATTTAAAACGGTTTAGAAGCAAAAGACCCGACATCTTTACTGTTATTGATGACATCTTCCATAAGGCGGTGGAAGTTGAAGATAAGCTTGGCCGAGAGCGAGTAAAGGAAGAAGAGTGGGAGGTTATGCGGGCGTTTAAGGATCGGTTCTCAGATTTAGCCGAAGAGATCGATTTACTTGTTCTTGGTGAGTTAGGATTAGGCAGATAAGCATTGGATCTGCTTCCGCAGCAACGCATTATGTTCATCCATCATCACAGCCAATTCTAGCGATAACGTCATTGTAGGCAACATTGTCATGAGTAACCTGTGGTACGGCATTTTGCTGCGCGAATCCAGTAACAATGTCATTACAGGACCGCCATCCCCTTATGTGTCGGTTTGAAAGGAATTATGAATTAGGAGTACGAAAGGAAAAGAGCCGGTAATATACTATTGCTTCGTACATTGCGGTCATTTCGTCGTTCCGATTATTTATCTGTGATGGTGAGCATAAAGGAACGATGTTCGCATTTAGCCTTCTGATTTGGATATTAGAGAAGAAAAAGTATCAAATAGCATCCTAACTTGCATCTCCGTTTCTTCTCGCGTACCGTCATTATTGATGATATAATCAGCGAATGTCCGCTTCTCAGCCAGTGGGATTTGCAATGCGACCATTTTCTGTGCCTCTTCTTCTGTTATTCCATCGCGGTCCATCAACCGTCTTATCTGCGTATTTGCACTGACATAAACAACAATAACCGTATCGAATTCCTTTTGAAGGCCCGTTTCTATTAATAATGGAACATCAATAACAACAAAGGCATTTGGCGCCATCGTCTTTATCGCCTCTATTCGCTCTGTGCACTTCCTTCTTACTTCCGGGTGTATTATCTGCTCTAAAATCTTGCGCTTACTGGCATCGTTGAATACGATATGCCCCAGCTTCTTCCGGTCTAGCGCCAAATCGTTTCTTAATATAGCATTACCAAAGACCGCTACTATTTCATACCATGCTTTTGAGCATGGTATTACCACTTCCCGGCTCAGGATGTCACAATCAATCCCGAAAGCGCCGAGGCTCATGAATGTATTTAACACGAGGCTCTTTCCACTTGCTATTCCGCCTGTTACCGCTATTATATTCATCGTACTTGTGACACAACAATTTAAAACGTTTCTAACAACCTCGCCACGGCATATGCCGGAAAGGTAGCCGCTATAGTTTTGCCATAGCATGCAGAAAGCGGTAGGAAAGGCATATTCAACGAATCCGCAGCTTCCTTTACGATAAAATCGCCTATCCCCGCGGATACCACCTGTTCCAATTGGTATTTCGCCTTTATCTGCTTAAGCGAAGCGACTAACTCATCCACCTGCGCTCGCTTTACCTGCGCTGCAATGCGAACAGTATTATCCTCTCCTAGCTCTTCAAGGTCACTGCATACCACCCTTGCAAGCCTTCGCATCGCACTCAGTCTACTTTTTTCCGCTTCCTCTCGATCCGTAAAGGCATAACTATCCGGGCTTTCACAACTGTAATCCGCATCCGTTATGTATCCGAGAACGAGATAAGCGTCCGCAGTTATTGCGAACAGTTCTGAAGAGACACTGCATTCTTCGCCTAGCTCTACGCTTTTCAGCACTGTGGCAACATTGGTCCTCCGGACGCCGGAATAGATCAGTTCACCGTTTTTCAATCGTTTGAGGTCTGTTCGTCCCGCTTTTATTTCGCCTCCTGCGATAGGAATTAGATCCGTTGTGGTGCTACCGAGGTCAACGAAAATCGCATCTTCGTATTGTTCAGAAATGAGCATAGAAGATGCGAGCCAGTTGGTAGACGCAAAGGAAAGCGGGGCCTTATCCACCGCCGTGCTATCTTTAAATGTGCAATACGAGTTAAAGAATTTGACTTCTTTGAATACTGTAGATAACGCATCTTTTATATGCAATACGCCTTCTCTTCTTGAGACAAAGCAGTCACATAGCTCTCCAGTCATCACTGCGCCTACTGCCTCTAACCCGGACACAGCCGCGTATTCTGACAGCAGATTGTATAAGATCGATTTATTCTTCCACAGAGGCGCATAAAGGGATTTTACAAGGCCATCTGAGGTTACTATCTTTGTATTCGCTCCCCCTACATCGATACCAATGAACATACTCTTTAATTGTATAAGTAATGTATAACTTCTTCATTTTTAATTTAGGTCGCAGACATCCTCAAGTTTTACCGCAGAGTGCGCGGAGAACGCAGAGGCATCAGAAAACCCAAGCGTGGATGGGAACGCTCTTGTCTTAAACTCTGCGTAAAATCAGTTATTGAGACAGATTAACGCTGATTAACACAGAAAAAATTAAATCCGTCTATATCTGTGTACATCTGCGTCCAAAAAAAATAGGTGAAGTTATACTATAGATACAAGAAGAATAAAAAAAACCTTTTTGCCTGCAAAACGGTATATGTATAGTAAAATCGGCAATGATTATGGACGAAAAAGAGGAGTTTGGAAAGCGGATGGCGCACTTGCTAACCGAAATCAGTGCTTGTAGCAAGCTTTTAGATGCGGAAATGGGCAAACTAACGGGCAGGAAGGGCGAACTAAGCGGAATAGAGAAGGAGCTAGCGCGAACAAAAGCGAATACCGAGAAGAAGCAAGAGCTGAGTACGGAAGAGCAGGAGGAACTGGGAGATACTATGGCGATTCTGGAAGAGGAGTGGGAGACAAAGAAGAGAGAGACAGAAGAGATGTTAAGAGGAAAAGAAGAAGCAAAGAAAGCAGAAGAATATTTAACTGATTTGAAATATCAGAAGGCGGAATTTGCGAATTACAAACGTAGAGCGGAAAAGGAGAAACGTGAATTTGCCGAGTATCTGCTATCTAGTTTTATTGCTGAATTACTGCCGATCAAGGACAATTTAGAGGTTGCTGTGGCACATGCAAAGACGAATAAGCACCCGGAATCGTTATTAAAAGGCGTGGGAATGACAGTGAAGCAAATCGAAGAGCTCTTTGGACGTGAGGGGCTCGAAGAGATAAATGCAGAAGGCGAGCAATTCGACCCTTTTAGACATGAAGTTGTCTCGAAAGAGGCAAACGAGACACAGCCAGAGAACACGATTATTAGCGTTATTCGGAAGGGCTATGTCTTCCGAGGAAAGGTCATAAGACCTGCAATGGTGCAGATAGCGATAAAAGGCACGAAGAAGCGAAAAAAAGATAGCACAAAAAAAAAGGAGGCCAAAGAGCAACTGGAAAATTAAATCCGTGTAAATCCGCGTCATAAATAAAATTTATAGGTAGAAGTTATATGGCATATAGAATATAAAAAAAATGTTTGATGGCCTGCTTTGCAAGCCACCCACTACATCCGCCTTAGTTATCTGTTATACGACTATGCATCCCTACCTGCAACACTGATCGTCCACTCGAGCGGTACTCCTTCCTCTGCCACTGCCGGCTCCATACTAAAACCTCGTGGGACCACAAACGACATGTTATTAGATGCACCCACATAAGCGCCAACAGAAACGCTAGTCCTAGAATAGAAAATAACAGAGAAGTCACCGTCTATTCTAATAGCTGGAATTTCAATTACCGTCAACCCAGGTTTGGTAGGGAAATATGCAACACTAATATCCGTAAGCTTGTAGAGAAGTTTGCCCACATCATCTCTCAACTCCACAGTAAAAGGTGTAAATCCAGATTCATTGCTGTACGTTCCGTTTATTACTACACGATCAACGATAAATGGTTTCGCAGGACTGAAAAGAACAGCCTGTCCCATATCCATATGGCGACCTAGCTCTTTATCAAATATCATGTCCAAAAAAAAGTATGCGTGCGGCGGTTCCTCAACGTAATGAAGTAGCTGTACTACGTCCGCATCTGCAGCCGCATCTAAAGCCGTAAATCTTGATTCTGCCGTCATATCGTAAGATAGGCCTTTTATCTGCTGTGAATTAGCCGGATCGTCCGACATATTTGCTACTGCTACTGCTGCTGCAGATACTGTAATCATCGCGATAGCCACAAGTATTACAAATCCCTTTCTCATTTTTCTTCTGTCACCTCCTAAAGTTGCATAGCAATTGAATATTGCATATAGCTAAATTGAATTCAGGTATATAAATAAATGTTTAATCATCTTTTAGCCAGCCATCCACCTGCATGTACGGTTCTTCATCATCAGTACCGCGCGTTATAGCGGCATATGGCGACAAGTGATGTGGTGTGTCGCCAATGCCATCGTTATCAGAGTCAGTGCCCTCATAATCGCTCCAATAATTACCCCTAACTACGTTACTGGAACCACCAGACAGAGATATCTGCTTTGTGTTGTTAAGCATGTTATTATTACAGATTATGTTATCTTTGGATGCAATTTCTACAGATATGCCCACATCATTCTCCTGCACGGTGTTATTAGCGAATTTATTGCTGTTAGAGAATTGTAACATAATACCTTTTTTACCTTTTGAGATAGTGTTCCTTAAAATCCAATTATTATCACTGAATTTTAGGCCTATATTGGTATTACAATCAGATATGGTGTTATTCTCTACCCGAATGGACTCCGAGAACCTCAGTTGAATCCCATCGTTGTTTTTTGAAATAATGTTGTTCGAGATATTAATGTCCTCAGACTCAGAGAAACTGTCAACCATTATCCCTATATCGCCACCACTAATTGCAAAACCACTGATAGTTACATCCTTTGAATTGACCAGAAACACCGGTTCATTGGGATTGGCAGCAGTTACCGACGTCTTTGAAGGCCCGGCAAGAGAATAAATGTGCAGAGGCATATTTATCACTACATTCTCGGGGTAATCGCCCGCAGGAACGAGAAGTGTATCCCCGGGTGATGCAGACCGGATAGCAGACTGAATCGAGTTATCAACGAATTGTGATGACCGCCGAAAAGCAAAGGGAACTGCAATGGAGGTGTTAGAACTATTAATCGCGATTTTGCCATAAAAGTGCACATTCTCTAGGACTTCCGGCAGAGTAACATAGATGTTAATCGGTTTGCTTTCGCCAGGGCCAAGAGTAAGAGTAGGAGCGATGTCAATATTGATGGGCGATGTCACATTCACGGGAGTAAACTCGAAATTTATTGGCTCTTCCCTGATTACCGAGACAGTCAGAGGGATGGCGTAATTTTGCAAGTTTTGGACGGTAATAACCGAATTCAGATAGTCATCTGTGGTGGAGCTGATACTAGGCGGTAGTGCGATAAAGTCCACGGTTGCTGCTTTTGACACGTCCACTCGACCAGCACCCTGCATAAAGGTGCAATAGCCCAAATCCTGCGCGGTATTCATCAATGCCGCTTTCACCATCTCGGGCGTCCAGTCAGGATGAAGCTGAAGCAAAAGCGCGCATGCGCCTGCTACGTGTGGTGCGGCAACCGAAGTGCCTTCGTGTGTTGCGTTATATCCACCACCTATGGCAGTGGAATTGATTCCCGCACCAGGAGCAACAAGGTCTGGCTTTATTGTATAGCCTAAAGCAGGACCCACAGAGCTAAAAAATGAGATCGTATCATAATCAACGCCCTTTGTTTTATTCAGTCTAACCACCACAGATGTTCTATTCATAAGGTCCAGAAGATAGTTACCTTCCGCCTGCGATATAGAAACTGCAGGGAGCTCTGATTTGTTACCCAGGGTACCGCTAATACTACCGGGAATATTATTAAATATGATTGCTCCGATGGCACCAGCGTCATCTGCGTTTTTTACCTTATCGCCAAAAGTAAGTATGCCTCTTTTAATGAGTGCGATCTTACCGGAAAACGAAGAATTAGAAAAGTTCTCAGGATAGCCCAATTCTGCATAAGCTAACTCGCCACTTATATTCACCATACTAGAATACATCATAAAATCCGCATCCAGTGTTTTGTTCTCGTCAGAAACCACTACAAGAGTAGAACTGGGTACTGTATCTCCAATCGAACCAACAGCAATGACATTCTCATAGCTGGCAGGGCTATAAATAGTGCCAATATATGGCCCGTCATTTCCGGCCGCTGCTACTACTATAACTCCCGCGTCAACAGCACAAGTGACAGCCAAAGCCAGCGCATCGTCTATCACACCCAATTTGCCGCCCAAGCTCATACAGATTATATCTGCGCCATCTTTTACTGCTTCATCGATACCAGCAATAACATCAGACGTAACACCATTCGCGGGGCCTGTGTCAGAAGGCTCTAATACTTTATACACAAGTAACTCAACACCAGGCGCAACACCCTTTATAGCTCCGTTCGCAGCTATTATACCCGCTACCATTGTGCCATGACCATCATTATCCATAGGATCCCAGTCGTCATTAACAAAGTCGTGGCCGTCCTTTACCTTGCAGCCAAAGCCTTTACAACCTCCGAGGTCCGGATGATTATAATCCACACCGGTATCCAGTACCGCCACGACTACTCCTTTTCCCGTCACGGGATTGCCATCTGCGTCTTGCAACAGCCAAAGCGCAGTTGCATTGATTAGTGGAACACTAGTATCCAAAAGCGCATATACTCTCTCGTCCGGGAAAATCCGTTTCACTGCACTCGAGTCTAAGAGCCCACTCAAGATAGAAGGAGATACATCGGCAGAGATAGCATCAATAATACGAAGATCTCGCTTTATCTGCACTCGGTCACTGCTCATGCCTGAACTCATAGCTCGCAGTTCCGCTGCGCCCGAGAAGGAAGAAACTTGTTGCTTTGCGAGCTCAAAAGGCGTATTCCTTGCAGAGATACTGGAATCAACGACCGTAGCATCGGTGTTTAACTGTATGATCACCGGGATCAACTCTTCACTACTAGCGTTCCAATAGGAGTCATAGATCTCGCCATCAGAAGCATTCGTTACGTATGCGCTTTCAGCCATAGATAGTACATGTGGCACTAATAAGACTGACATGATCATCAGCATCGCCAGTGCTATTATTGTTACCTTCCGCTTCACCATTTTTAGCTCTTGCCTTTCTTGTATGTCGCCATGTTATTAGATATCATTGCATTACTCTCTAATTAAGGTTGACCGACAGAGATAGAGAAATCAGAGCTATCGCAGAAGATCCAATTTTGCGTGTCGTCCAAATAATACGCCCTTGCACTTAGATTCATAGCACCTGCGGATCTTGCGTAGAGGTCCAGGCGAAAAGGCATGCTCCCGGTTCCTGTGAGTGTCAGTTCGAGGGTATCACCTATCACGTTTCCCGTGTCTCGATCGTATAAGCGAACCTTCGCCATTGTCTTCACGCCAACGAAGTAGTTTAGATCCCCATTCACAATGAAAAAATTAGACCGCTTTAGATTTACCGTTTCCGGATATTGTAAATTAATGATCGAAATAGGACTAGTCACGTTAATAGAGAAGTCCGAGCTATCGCGGGAAACCCACTTTTGCTCGTCATCCAAATAATACTCCGCCCTTACAGTCAGATTCAAAACACCAAGCGATCCTGTAAGCGGATCTAAGCGGAATTGTTCGCCACCAGAACCAGAGAGTGCCTTTTCGTCAGAAGAAGCAAGTAATTGCCCTGTGTCGCGGTTGTATAGACTTATCTTCGCCTTTGTCTCGGATCCGAAGTAATAGTCAGTATTCACGGTCATGGGGAAGGGATTATATAGCATAGCCTCTGCCGGGTAATCCATATCCGAGATCGAGATAGGACATGTCACATCAAGAATCACAGATGTAGCATTACCCCAGTTACCCTGAGAATCCATACCCTGCACGTATAGCGTGTGACTGCCAGTTGCCAGCCCATCCGTAGGCACACGTGCAGTAACTCTCTCCGCAGACGAGTCAAACGCACCGTCAGATGCGCTCATAGAAATACCGGTACCGTCCTCGCCCAGAGAATCGACAAAGTATTCCGCGGCTGCAATCCAATAATCAGTGACATTGATGGAGAAGTTCCTGTGTCCAAGCAACACGTACATCGTTTCATTCACAAATTCGTACGGGAAATATGCAAATAATGCTAAATCCATAGCCTCTGATTGTGGTGCGGTCAGGGAAAGATTAAAAGACTGACTATCGTTTCCCGTGAGTGTCCTCCACCCACCGGTGTGATATTTTTTTATATCCCAATCGTATATTGCCAAGGTTATATTCGTCATAGGCGCGACATTGTAAGAGGTCTCTATGGTCACGTTGAATGTTTCATTTGACTTTACCGTGCTTGGAAGCACCAACGAATCAATGGAGAAGTTTAATGCAATAATAGGGAAATAGAAAGCATCAGACGGAACCAATACTTCGCTCTCGTTCTTGAAACCCACAAGAGTAGCCATGATTACTTTTTCGGGTATGGGAATAGACAAGCCATCGAAAACAAACGAGCCATTTCCGGTTCCAGATAGATTAATCTCTTTCAAGTCAATAGGAACCCATTTAACATAATCAACAAGACATAACTCAACGACAGTCTCGCTGCTGAAGTTGTAGCGCATATGTACAGTCACATTAAAGGACTCATTCAGGTCCACTAAGCTTGGCCTATCTACATCTTCGATGATAATACCGGAAAAATCCAAATATGAATTTGAATTTGAATTTGAATTTGAAGTATTAGCCACCTCCGCTTTTGGTACACCCGCGATTTCGCCTGCGTTTGTCTCGGACGAAGCCGCCTTTAGGATCGGATCAGAGTTGATCGTGAGATCCGCTGTCAGGGCGACATAAGGTGTGCCATAGGTGGGATTAGGCGAAGCCGAGAGATCAGAAGTTACGGGACCGCTTGCATATACTGTCACTTGCAACATCAAAGCCACTACAACTACTATCGCAATCGCAATTTTTTTCATCTCTTTGTTCTTTATTATCTCCTACTATACATGTAACAGATTGAAGCATTATAAATAAAGTATTTTATGAAGCGTTATTAAAAGAGAAAATTCTCAGCACAAAAGGAAGATCGTGACACATAACACCAACACATATATTTGAGCAATGACATATACGATAGATAATTATATATAACGTCAAGTTCTAGTAGTAGGATAAAGGAGGTGAAAAGGGAAAAAGATGAAAAAAATAGCGATTGCATTCGGCATAATAGCTTGCCTGGCTGTGCTTTCGATGTTACTTACAAGTGCAACTGCACAAGAGGAGGAGGATGATGATTTCTGGATGTGCTGCCCAGGGAGATTTGGCGATCTGTATATGAAGGCAGGTGCCGAGGATCCTGCGATTGTTCATTATGTGAAAGATGTTCGGGGTATAGGCTACGCAGATTGCCAGTCATCAATAGCGACGCATCCTGGCAATAGGGGGATTGAATCCACTACAAGTACACGAGGAACTGCGGTAACCCATAGAGATTACCAAACGATTACTATGGATACAAACCCGGGTAATCCAATATTCAATATGACCTCAGAGATGAACATGTCATACAGAAATGTTGTCTTTTCTGACGGGCTTGTTACACCCCTAGTCAGAACTTTAAGTGGCGGTACATCTGTAGCGAGCTACGTAACGGGATCAGCGGTATCAGAAAAGTACATGGAGACATACGATATAAGCGGTGAGTTTGCGCATACAGGAAATGGTACACATTCCTTAACTACAATAGCTAATAGGTCAGTGTACGGAACGTCACACTTTGCCGTTACTATCCAGGACATAGAAGACCACCATCACAAGATTATGCGTGTCCGTGATGAGTACACGGGTAGCTTTGAAATGGACAGGGAAGTTGAGGTAGTGCGATACATACCATAATTAACGGCCGCACAAATTCGATGACGATAGTAAGTTCTGCATTGTTCGAAGCAAAGAGCGGTGAAAGGGATAAGAGCAAAAAGGAGGTCATGTTAGACCCCCGTCATTTTTGGGCTGTCGTTAACTAAGAGCCATAGGTAGGTAGATAGCGAATCTAAGAAGTACCTTCAAAAAGGGGAGGACATAAATAAGCGATAATGAAAAGAAGAGAAATAGTATTAGGTATAAGCCTTGCCTGCATCTTTATAGTTGCGATAGTCGTCCAGGTGACTTTTGGTGGTGGGGGAGTAGATTTAAGCATACAACCATCTAGGCCAAATGTGGATGTTGGATCAACATGCACATACAACATTACTCTTTTCACATTTGAGCGGAATTGGTTCAAGATCACGATATTACCAGACACGTGTGATCCCAGTTGGTTTGAATGGCGAGATAGCGAGCAGATAGAGCTAAAAGATGGAGAGACGAAGCAGATCTCACTTAATGTGACACCGTCTAAGACGGGCGAATATAACTTTAGAGTACGAGCATCCACATGGGTATATGGAGAAACTTCATCGGAGATCGGTGCACGGATAAGAGCAACAGGGCTGACGTGCATAGGATTACAGCCGAATTTGCCGTCGCCACAAAAGAATCTGTGCGGGCAAAGAGCGATTATATGGACGGCATATGCATATGATCCGGACGCGGGCGAAATTGAGTACCGGTTCAAGTTAAACGGTCCACGAACAGATTATAGTACGGAAACGGTCAAAGGCTGGAGTAGATCTAATGAATGGGTTTGGATCGCAGACACGAGAGATGTAGGTAATAGCATGATCCATGTAGAAGTTAGAACTCGTCACCATGATTATACAGATACATGTGAATACGTAGATTACGAGATCTCATTAATGCAACTACCTTGCTGCACATGTCTGATGCCGGACAAATCAGAGCCACAAGTCGGCGGTACCACAATAACATGGACCGCATGTGCGGGTTATCCTGATCAAGAACAGCTAAGCTACAGGTTCTGGGTAGATGACAGTGGCAGGGAAATAGGAAGAGATTGGGCGAGAAGCAATAGCTGGACCTGGACACCCAGCAATACCGGCGACTATGACGTTAAGGTAGAAGTCAGAGACGTTAGGGATAGCAAGGAAACAATAGGCAATGCTACCTATGGGGAGTATAGCATCATAAGCACAAAAGCCAGTGGATTTTTGTGCTGATCGGAGAGTAGAAAATGCAAAATGCAAAGCATACATCAGATAGCAAGTTTCAGTCAATTTTTTGCAACAAAAACAGTTAATTATATATAGGGTGGTGTACCATTGTATAGGCAAGTGGAAAAGGTAGAAGAGGCGCCTTTTAAAAGAAGGAGGGAGGATAGGAAATAATGAAAAGGATAAATGCGATAGTTGGTATAGGTTTTGCTTGCATTTTCATAGTTGCGATAGTTATCCAGGCGGCAGTAGGAGGAGGTATTAAAGTAATTCCAGACCCGCAGGTGATACAAGTAGATCAAGGTACTACATGTACATGCACCATTACAATTACCAGTACTAACAGTGACTGCTTTTACGTATATGTAATCCCAAGCAGTTGCTGTAATTTTGGATGGTTTGATTGGGGCACAGGAAAGAAGCAGGTTTGTGTAGAAGCAGGCGGTAGTGTGCAACTGTTACTCAATGTTACGCCGTTAGATGATGGTGATTGTGATTTTAAGGTGAGGGTAGCGTCTAGGCGGGATCCGAGAACGTACGCGGAAACTGTTATAAAGATACAATCAACGCCTTATTGGTCTGAGCTGCCCGACTTCATAATAACAAAGATCTGGCAAGTTGGATCGATAATCTATTACGAACTGATGAACGTAGGCTTTGCAGATGCACCTGCAGGTTCTACAACCGCTTTGTATGTTAATGGCGTTCATACGTCAGATGATTATGTGAACACCCCTTTAGCACCTAACGGTAGAATACAGCGATCTTTCAATAATTTCTGGATACCATACCCGTTTCCGGGATATACAATAAAGGTGTGTGCAAATAGCAATAACGCAATTGAAGAGATTAGAGACAATAATGATTGCTTGGAAGAGAACTGGTTTAATGAACCGATAACATACACAAAGGGTCAAGTAGCACCCGTACCAGGAGTTGTTGGTGGTGAGGGATGGTTAACATCCAACCCCACGGGAGTTGGCGGAGACAAAACGTCAACATATAAATCAGACGCTGGGAGCGCAGGAGGACAGTCAACATATAAATCTGGCGTTGGAGGCGGTGTGAATGAAGCACCGACCTGCATAGCTTTGATGCCTAATTGGCCCCAGCCACAGCCAAATGGAATGGTCATAAACTGGACTGCTTGCGCTTTTGATCCAGAAGGAGATGCGCTCTTGTATAGATTCGTGTTGGGACGATCAGATTTAGAGACGACCCCCATATTAGTTCAAGATTGGAGCCTATCCAACGTATGGAAATGGGAAACAAACGCAGGAGATGTATCCATGTATAACTTCATATGTGCCGATGTTCGAGATAGTTATCATGCAAATGATGGCACAGATCCGGATTATGATAATTCCGCATGTCTGTTATATTGGATTGAATGAAGGAGCAAGATAGTCTGTTTCTTTTGAAAAGAGAAGAAAACGAAGAAAAAGGAGGTGATAAAAAAAATGAAAAAGATATTACCTGTTGTGATATTAGCAGTAATATTGTTATTTTGTTCCGCGTCGATGGCCACAGCGTGGGTATCCATAGTCATAACACCAGATGAGCAGGTTACATGCCCGCAGATTTCTGAGTTCTGGTTCGGAGCGGCAGATTCTGGTGTCTGTAAGGCGAATAAGACGGTTACGTATGCCGTTACCGTGGAAACAGACAGCCCACCCGTATCAGTAGCAGTCATTCCCGGTACAACACCCACTAGTTGGTTCAGTTGGTTAGCACAAACACTGGTATTCCCAGACGCAAGCATGACGTGGCCACTGAATCTAAAAGTTCCGCTACAGGCAGGAAAAGATGCAGGTGGACAATATACCATCACTGTCACTGCTGTTGACTGGGGTGGAGATACAGCGCAAGCGACAGCGAAATTAGTGGTGCAGGATCATGACTATGTCACAGAGACCCTGGTATCAGGAACAGGAGGTACTTTCCTAGATGAGAAATTCACCAATCTCGCTGTTGCCGCGAAGGTGGATAAGCATATCGGTTTCCTGGGAGAAGTAGACTGTTTTACGAAGAACGAGTATTTGATCTTGGATGCAGAAGGCAACAACGCGAATTTTGAGCAGGAATCGGTGATCTCAGAGTTCAATGCAACCCCTGGTGGTTTCTTGTATGGACGTGAGCGATTCCAGAGTTGTGTTGCAATGGGTGGTACGGGCGTAGACATCAGGCAAGACTATGATATTTACCCATACGGTACTATGGAGTCCAGGTGTGAAAACCTAAATCATCATATGACCGGGGTGCAAGCGCGCAAGACAGAACTCTGTACGTATAACAGCTTCACAAATGGGTCCCTTACGGTAGACGCAAGGCAGTCGATACCATGTACTAAGAAAGTAGCAGAGCGACAAGAGTTCTTCGGTGACCTTACAGCAGCCAAGCACATAATATTCCGTAGACCCTAAGATCTGTGTAATTGCAAAGATAACATATAAAAAAAGTAGCCGAGATGCGGCTTGCGTACGTAGCAAGTCGCGAGAGCATTTTTTTTGCTAGTTCTGTTTGTTGTACGTTATATACAAATGTCCCGAAGGATTGTAAATGTATTAAAAGGGGAAACGGTAAAAAATGAAAAAGCTATTGCCTGTTGCAGTGAAAGTGAAAAAGCACATAGAGTTCAGAGGAGAAGTTGAGTGTTTAACGGAGAACGAGTATTTGATAGAGAATGAAAGGGGAAACAATGCGAATTATGAGCAGGAATCAGTGATCTCAGAATATAAGGCAACCAAACCTGGAGATAACGGCTCTATGGAGGTGAGGTGTGTAAACCTAAATCATCATGTTACTGGAGATCAGAGGGGGAAGACAGAACTCTGTACGTATAACAACTTCACTAACGGGTACTACCTGTTAGAGTCGGGGCAGAGTGTTCCATGCACTAAGAGTATATCCAACCGCGAGGAGTACATCGGTGACCTCACGATAGCAAGACACATAATATTCCGGCAACCATATTCGAGAGACTTCTGAGCTACCAAGGTAAAGAAATCGCTGCCGCAACTTGCATAGCAAGTGCGTCTTTTAGTCTCAGCAAAGGAAAGGTAGGGTAAAAATACGAAGGAAATGTATATAACCAAATATATTATTAGATCTGGTGAAGGGAAAGGGAGAAGAAGTAACGTGAAAAATCAGTTGGCAATCTTAGCGGTGATACTGTGTTCAGCATTGTGCTTAGTTTTATGCTTAGTATCAACTGTCACCGCATCCACGGGTACAAATATAACCATATACCCAAGTTCGCAGTATAGCTCGCCGGGAAAGACAGTAGAGTACACTATTACGGTCTATAACTACGACTCGAAATCGAAAACGGTAGCACTAGAAGTAGAAGCGGGAAAATGTAATAGCTCCTGGTTTGAGTGGCCAGGAAAAAACGTCTATGTGCGGGCACGTAGTCTTAACTCGCTCACCTTGGAAGTTACACCGAGCATGAATGCGACCGAAGGGGCATATAATTGGAATGTAGCTACAACTTCGGCTTCGGCTTCGGCAACAATAGAGGTACAAGGTTATGATTATGCCAGTGAGACCCAGGTAGAAGGGGAAGGAGTATTTGTAATAGACAAGGATGTCAGCAGTTTTACAGATTTATATGCCGAGCATCCGTTCTCAGTAAGTCTGGCTAAGCATTATGCACTCAGTGGCGAGATAGATGGTTTTGTAAGTAACGAGTATCTGATAGAGGGCGCACAGGGAGACAACCCGAACTTTGAGCAGAAGAGTGCAGTTGAAGATTATAGAGCAAAGGCATCGGGCGATTTCCTGTATGGCAGTGAGAAACTACACAGTCCCTTTTTCCTTGGTGGTACGGGCACAACGTTCCAAGAGCAATACGATGTCCATAGGATGGATCAGCGGTTAGAAGGTGTGAATCTACATGCCACAGGCAATCAGCGTTATAAGAGCGAACTAGCAACGATAAATGAGTTTGATGGTCATTTCTTGCTGTATGCGAAACAGTCGGTGCCAGGGCATGCACAAATAGACATAAGAAATGAGTTCTTTGGCAATCTCACAGTAGGTAAGCATTTAATATTTAGGAGGCCGTAACGTAAATAACCGCTTTTGCAGCACCTTGAGGACGCACTCAAAAATGATAGCCACAGCGACCACCGAGCACACAGAGCAGAGGTAAAATACTCGGTGCTATCGGTATAACAACTCAGTGGCAAAAAATATACGTTAGCTATAAGAACAAACGAACGAACGAACGAACGAACGAACGAACAAATGAAAACGAAAGAGGTGGTCATTCTGGTATGTATAGTGGCAGCGCTTGTAACGCTACCTACGGTCTCGGCTGTTCGGATATATACAGATATGACGGTCCGAGGTGTGGGCTATCTGGATATGGAGACCGTTTTTAATACCCAGACCAACTACCAGGACGGACATAAAGTGGTGATAAGTTCACGAGGCTGTGGCGAGATAGTTAGTGAAACGGAGATGCTTGAGCTGGATAGTGAGAAGCAGGAGCTCAGTATAGTAACAAGTGCGAGGAAATCGTATGCGCCCATCACATATTTGGACCGAGATTATGCTCTGCTGCTTAGTGGCGAGACAACCGCAAGGAACTATATGGTTGGCGCTGTAGTAACAGAAAAGCACTATGATACACTCCGTATAGCAGGTTCAATGGTGCATCATGGTAGCCGAAATCGCTCAGCCACCGAGATAGACACCGAGATATATGGTAAAGCACATATAGGAGTTATTGTAAGGAATACCGAAGATTACCATCATACACTATTGCGGGTTAGAGATGATTTCGTTGGCGAGTTTACAATGAATAAAGTGATTGTGGTGGAGAATAGGGAAGAGCCGTAAAGGGGCAGTGGGAAAGAGGGTCAGCGGATATTCGAGCGTGTGAGAATCAATGTAGAAAGCATACGAGATATATTATATCTACAAGAGCCGAAGAATAGTACTCACTCTGTCTGTCATCCCATTCATCGTTTCGATTCCGTCTCTCGCTATTTCCCAGTTCTGATAGACCTTTTCCACTTCCCACGCATAGCCCAATTTCTCCATCATCTCCTTCTCCCGAAATTGATCAAAGCTCATGCCATATTTCCGGGCAAGGTTTCTATCCAGCAACTCGTATTCAATTAATTTTCTTCTCGTTTCGTTGTACAACAATTTCGCCATCCCCTTTTCAATATTTTCTTCGGAGATAACCCTTTGTGTTATTTTAACCACCTCTTCGGATATTGACATCATAATTATTTGATTGATTGATTGATTGATTGATTGATTGATTGATTGATTGATTGATTGATTGATTGATTGATTGATTGATTGATTGATTGATTGATTGATTGAGGTAGGATCATTATAGAACAGAAAACTTGTGGCCAGAAAAAATGTTTTCGCGATTGCATTGTAAAAGTACTATAAATGGCAGCATTTAGTACTAAAAGTTCGACAGATATTGTTTTATTTGGATAGCCCTTTGCCCTTTAAATACTACTCGTACAAAGGATGAAATAGCACATTGTGCACTAGAGATATATAAAGAAAAGATTATTGTCCCGAATCTGAATTGATTAACATGAGATAAGAGAATCGGCACAGTGCAGCGGGAGCTGCCACAAATATCGCCAATTTTTTTTCGACGTGAAATGAAGCGAGTTAAAAGAGAGAGGGAAAATGAAGACACATAAGGATTTATACTTTTATCTTTATCTTTATATGTATAGATATATTTATAACGGACCATGAAAGATGAGGTAGTATGTGTTGTTGGTTTAGGGTATGTGGGTTTGCCACTTGCGCAAGCATTCTCAACAGAGACAAAGGTTATCGGTTACGACATAGATGCCGCAAAGATAGCAGAGCTAAACAGTAATAGCCCTAATTTGGAGTTCACTGCCGATCCGTCTTTGATATTGCATGCGGATATAGTAATTATTGCCGTGCCCACACCAGTAACTATATCGAAGGAGCCGGACTTGAGATATGTCAAATCCGCAGCGGAAACGGTCGGTAAGAACCTAAAGTACGGTGCCACAGTGGTATTAGAATCTACTGTTTATCCGGGCGTAACAGAGGAAGTTATTGCACCGATTTTAGAGGACAAATCAAACCTGAAATGCGGCATTGAGTTCTATATCGGCTATTCGCCCGAGCGTATAAATCCAGGAGATGAAGCGCATGATTTACGAAAGATAACGAAAATAGTTGCTGGTATGGATGAAGATACAACGGACAGATTAGCTGCTCTTTACGATATGATAACGAACGTATATAAAGCAAAAGACATACGAACAGCAGAAGCGGCAAAAGTCATAGAGAACATACAAAGGGATTTGAACATTGCATTGATGAACGAACTAGCGATAATATTCCATAAGCTAGGTCTTGATACGGACGCGATTTTAGCGGCTGCAGCAACGAAATGGAATTTTCAGCATTATATGCCCGGATTGGTTGGTGGGCATTGTATTCCTGTTGATCCCTATTACTTGGTTTACAAAGCAAAAGCGTTAGGCTATCATCCACAAGTGATCTTAGCAGGACGGGCAATTAACGATTATATGCCCAAGCATGTAGCGGAAATGGCGATTAAAGGCTTGAATGAAGTAGGAAAAGTAATCAAAGGCTCTAAGGTATTGATTATGGGTTTGACATACAAGGAGAACGTGCCGGATACGAGAGAATCGCCGGTGATGGCAATAGTAAAGGAGTTGAATGAGTTTGGTATAGATATTTACGGCTATGACCCGCTCTTGAGCAGAGCTGAGATAGAGCGGTTTGGTGTGAATGCTTTTGATACCGGTGATAGGAATATAGACGGTGTTATTGTTGCGGTTGCACATGATGAATTCAAGAGGATGCAGTTCGAAGAGCTAATGCAGTTTATGAATGCGATGCCTGTGCTGATAGATGTGCGAGGGATTTTTGATGCAGAATCCGCTACGCGTAAGGGTTTTCATTATTGGAGCCTGTAATTTTTGTTTTTAGTAAAGGTTTTTGCTTTAGAAAGAAAGAGTAATAGAGCCTCTGGAACCGCCAACCAAATCGTTCTAATTTGCCGTTATTCATGTAATTTCTCCGCTTTTGCTCTAAAAATTTGTTTACTGCCATGTCAGCCTAATCTAAAAAACATTTCTTTTAACGCGATACCAAAGGGATTTTATACTTTATATACTATGATAAAGTATAGGAGAGGAGAAAAAGATGACTATAATTAGCTTGGAGATCAAGGTTTTTAAGGACGGGGATGCTTACGTAGCGCTTTGCCCTGAGCTTAACGTTTCTAGTTTTGGGGATGACATTAAGAGTGCAAAGGAGTCGCTAAGAGAGGCACTGGAAGCTTTCTTAGAGGAGTGTGAAGCAATGGGCACATTACAAGAGGTTTTAGAGGATGCAGGGTTTGTAAGAGAGAAAGAAAGCTGGATACTTGAAGAGCCAGTTATAAAAGAGAAGATAGCCTTATCTTGTTGAGTCATAATGAGGAGAAAGATTACATCGATCCCGTACACCCGTCTTATACATGAGTTTCGGGTAAATTGATTCCCCCGCCATTCTAAATGAGACAATATTTATATAGGCTGACAACATATTATATATCAAATGTCAGAAGAAGATAGAATATGTGAAATTTTATGCACTATACAAAAGATCAAAGAGTCAAAACAACCAGTTATAGCGTATTTTAAACAGAATTCCGTTCCGTTTTCTCGAGCACAATACTATCGCTACTGTGAAACACTTCAGAAACATGGTGAAGAAGGGCTTAGAGATAAGAGAAAAGATGGAAATTACACGAAACTAACAGAAAGAATAAAAGATCATATTGTATCTGCGGTTAACGAAAACAGAAGCATACCATCGTCACAATTGCAGAGTAAGATTCTAAACCAGTTTGATGTGACGATTTCCGAATCCTGTTTGAATAATTTTAGGGCATCAGAATCATTAACGCGATTGCCCACCCATAAAGAAGGAGAATATAAGCGTCAGAAATCCGGTGGAGGTGAGATTCTCACTTCTTTAGCCTTTTTCTCCCATATTATCGAGCTATTCACCAGAACAATAATCGAGCGGATGAACGAGGTTCGCGAGTCAGCATTATTTGAGCAGAATAAAACTATCGGAGCAGATCATCTGGACAGTCGCTTACACGGACAATTCACAAAAGAGTACAATCAATTGAAATCTGTGCGAGAGAACCGTTTCAGATCAATTGATGATAAAATTCAAGGAAAAGATTTTTCATCCATGAATATGTTCAGGATGTCTGAGAAGACGATTTCTCGATATAATCTAGCACTACTCTGCCTGCCCTTGGTCACGTCTAATGGAAAAACAAGCAGGGTGAACCGGGTAAAAGGAAACGATTTAGCCTTCCTCTGTAGTTACAATTACAAAGACGCATCTCTTGAGATGTATCTCCGAGAACTGAAATACCTTAAGGTCTCTGAGACGTTAATTACCGCAACCGCGAAATTTTGGATGGACTTCTGGCGAGATGAAACGGAAGAAGAGACGTATTTTGTGTGCTATTATATTGACGGTAATACAAAGGCATTGTGGTCCTCAAATAGGTGCTACAAGGGTAAAGTGACAATGCTTGGACGCGTTATGAATTGCCTAGAAAACGTGTGTATTCACGATGGTAAAGGGCATCCGCTCTATTTCCAGACCTTTCATGGACATGCCGATCTTGGTAAACACGCATTAAACCTGCTTACGAAATTGACAGAACTTTTTGATGATCCATCAGCTCACGTCCATGTGAAGCGGATATTGGTGATAGATGGAGGGGGTAATGGCGTAAATACGCTCAGAGCCTTCGACAACAGCGATGAATATTATATATCCATCCTCGGCGATAACCAGGTAAAGGACAGGAAATTCAAGCACATCCGGGAGGAAACGAGGTATAAATACGGAAATGCAAGCCTTGTTGACTGTCAGATTGAATTACTGGATTCAAAAGAGAAGGGTTACATCTACGAGTGCCGTGCTGTGATTGTGCAGTGGGATAATGGGCGTAAATCGATCTTAATTACTGACATCCCTCGTGATTTATTGGATGCAAGTGGAGTTACAAAGAAATATTTTGACCGCTGGCCGATGCAGGAGAAACAGTTCAGAGACGGGAAGAGCGGGGTAAATATCCATCGAATTGTGGGTTATGGATAGAAGATTGAGAATTATGACAAGATGGAAGAAAAGCACGGCGAACTATGCAAGACGATAACTCAACTCAAATCGCGATTGAAAACGCCGTTGCAGGAAATAGAAGCGATAGAAGAACAGCTTGCCCCGTTATACCAGCAGGAAAGAAAGCTTCATGAAAAATCCGTGATTGTTAAAGGGGAGAGAGTTTTGGGTGAGGCTGACTCCATAGAATTGAAAGAATGTGTAGCTCAAATCAATAAGTGCCTCCGTCAGCAGAAAGCGATTGAAAAAGAGCATAAAGACGATTTTAAGCGATTAAAGAAGTATTTAAAGGAAGAAAAGCGGATCCGGGGTAAAGACAAAGTGTATAGAATCGATACAGAGCTAGACCAAATCATGACCTGCTTCAAAATGTCATTTGTCAATCTCTGTAGTCTGTTTTTGACAAACTGTATGGATCATGAAAAATTTGAATTATTGACGCTGTTTGAATCGATTTTTCAGCTTGGTGGGGATTCTTTTTTTAGTGATGGAAAAAAGACAATTGAACTGGAGAGGAATCCAAAAGAGCCAAAGTTAATGGATAAACTCGAAAAAGGTCTTCGCGTATTAAATACTATGGATATTCATGATCTCGATGGCCGCTTCGTTCAGTTTGACATGTGAATTCTTGAGTGTCTCATTTAGGTTGGTCATGAAACGTAAATCCCCGAAACTCATGTACTAAGGATGTTAGATAATAAGATAAGACTCAGTGCGATAAAATGACAACGACAAAAGTTTCAATGAAAGGGGAAATAGAGTTACCGGTAGAGATACGTAGGAAGTATGGAATAGATGCAGGTAAAGAAGTAGAAATACTTGACTTTGGAAAGGAAATCGTTATAGTCCCGGTACCAAAAGAGAGTGCTAAGGGGTTTATACAATTTAAACGGCCCATTTCAGAAATAATTGCAAATAATAAGGAAGAAGAGGAAGAATTTGAGCGGGAAAAAAGCAAAATACGTTCTTGATAGTTTTGCCATCTTAGCATATCTTGCCGAAGAAGAGGGTGCAGATGTAATTGAAGACCTTTTAAATAGGGCTGAAAAGAAATGGTGAGGCAAAGTTATACCGGAATTATGTCAATTTAGGGGAGGTCTACTACATAACGTTTAGGGAAAAAGATGTTAATGAGGCAAATGAGACCATAGTGTTGGTTAAAAGGATGCCCATTGAATTTGTTCAAGTTGATGAAAGGATTGCTTTGATTGCTGGACGGATTAAAGCGACATATAGCATGTCTTATGCCGATGCTTTTGTTGTGGCTACGGCAATAATGAAAGAAGCAACAATAGTTACTGGCGATCCGGAATTCAAGAGTATAGACATGCAAATTTTATGGATTCGACAACTTTAAACCTTTAGAATACTATGCAGGATATACGCTGTATCAGATATGGCTACAAATGATGCGGATTTCGATAGAGTGGATTTCATACAAGTTTGGAAACCGTAATGAATGAGTACATGGGAGAATGGGTAAATGGGTAAATGGGGGAATGAGTAAATGAGTGAATCAGTAAATGGAGGTATGGGTAAATGAGTGAAACAGTAAATGAGAAAAAGAGACTTGTTGAATGGTTGAAAATGGTTGAAAGGTTGAGAGGGTGACAAAAACGAGAAATTTGATGATAAAAATAAATAGAATCATTTGGAAAGAAACTTTTGTTGAGAAAGGCGATGTTAAAGGTGAAGATGTGTATCTGGCGTTGGGGAGATCCCGCGCGGGTCTGTATCTTTCTGTGTTCTTCATTTTAAAAAGGAATCGCGATGTGCTGCCTATTAGTGCACGTAATAGGGATAGTAAAGAAAGGAGGAGATATGGAGATGAATAAAAGAAGGGATGTAATTCCAGAACACTTTAACAGTGCTGAAGAAGCAGGCGAGTTTTGGGACATGCACTCTGCTGATGAGTACTGGACGGAAATGAAAGAAGAGGAGATGGAATTTGACATTCAGAGACGCACATTTCTGGTGCCCGTAGATGCTCGGATTTACCTGCTTGCAAAGAAAAAAGCAGACGCGGAACACCGGACAGTCGAGCAATTAATCAGTACGCTATTGAATCGTGAACTCGCTAAAACATAGGTGGAAAGGTTGAGAATGGTTGAGGAAATGGGAATTTTCAACAATTCAACATCTCAACAAATAGACTATTTGGCATCTCCGCCACTCACTAACTATATCTTCTGGCTCGGGACGGTGCGATGAAATCATCAAAGACAACAGCTACATGAGATAAACAGAACTGAAAACTAAGTTGATAAACATTTATAAGGTGTAAAGTAGAAGATATAAATTAAGATGTATTCTGTAGAGAGCTTCAAAAAGGTTTTGGTTCCAAAATATTACAAGAGTAGAGATGCGTTAATTGATGATGCATTCAGAGCGCTTTTGAATTTGAAGCCGGGGTTAAAGGTGGAAATAGGGTTAGAGCTTTATTTGAGGGAAGATGTATCTCTTTCAAAAGCGGCGGAAATCGCTGGCATGGACATAGAGAGTTTTAAGGACCTGCTGAAAGCGAGGGGATTAAAAATCAGCAGTTATATCGGTGCGAAAGAAGATATCGAGAGAGGATTGAGGTTGATTTGATTGCTAATAGTTGATACAGATATTGCCAGTGCGTTCGCTAAGTCAGGGCATTTTGATGCATTGATAAAGCTTTTTGAAAGCGTTGGAATAACACCAACGGTTTATGAAGAACTCTTAACGCCCTTAGAGCATGGATACGAATATCCAAAGGAAATATTTGAGAAGGCGGAGCTGGTGACTATTTCAGATGACGAGCAAAGAGAATATTTGAGGCTTAATGAAGAACACGCTAAAATCGGAAAGGGCGAAATAGAAAGCATCGTTGTTTGTTTGAAAAGATGTTTTTTGTTCTCTTCTTTTGATAAAAAAGCCATCTTAGTAGCGAGAGATCTTGGAGTAGATGTCATTACAGCCGGAGTTATCTTTAAAGGGTTGATGGTAAAGAGTATTGCAAAGAAGGAGGAGATTCCGAAGATGATTGGAGATATTGAAATTTCTGACAACCGGGTATTGGAAGTGGAACTGTGAAGAAAATGTTTCTCGTGAAAATCCGTGTAATCTTGTGGTCTTAAATGAACATGTCCAAAGAAGACCCAATCATCCAGGTAAACCACCTATCCAAGCGCTACCAAATCGGTTTTGTGGACAGAACCTACAAGACGTTCTGTGAATCTGCAGTCGACACTATAAAATCGCCCTTGAAACGATTGAAGAGTTTCAGCAGACATGAAGAGACCTTCTGTGCACTGAAGGACGTTAATTTTGAGGTGTATCCCGGCGAAGTGATGGGCATCATCGGTCGAAACGGTGCGGGCAACTTAGGTCCACACTGCTCAAGATTCTTTCGCGTATTACGCATCCTACCGAAGGCGAGATAATTCTAAGAGGTCGTGTTGCGAGTTTGCTGGAGGTCGGTACCGGGTTCCATCCGGAGCTCACGGGCAGAGAGAATATCTATTTCAACGGTGCGATACAGGGTATGACGAAGCAAGAAATCGGTGATAAATTCGATGAGATTGTGGAGTTCGCATAGGTTGAGAAGTTTCTTGATACCCGTGAAGGACTATACAAAATATTTATATATTTATATTCCTCTCTTACTAATGTTAGGGTGATGAAACAATGTATGTTCGCACAGCGATTGAATTAAGGGATGAGATATATCAAGCATTAAAAAAAGAGGCAGGTGAAAAGGGCGTGTCAGAAAAGATAAATGAAATTTTATACAATGCTCTGTTCAAGAAGGAAAAAAGTCTTTTTGGAACGATGGAAAAGACAGATATATCAGACCTGAGGGATCATGAGGATAGAATATAAATGCTGGTTGATTCGTTTGCATGGCTTGAATATTTCATGGGCACTGAGAAAGGAGAACGGGTGAAAGAGGTCGTTGAAAGTAACATTAAACTTTACACATCACCGATTGTTATCGCAGAGATATACTCTAAATCTTTAAGAACTGATGGTAGGGCAGAAGAAAGGAGGGATTTTATCGTGAAACGATGTGCTATCATTCCAATTGATGAGGAAATTGCAGTAGAATCTGCAAAAATTCATGCAGAAGCGAAAAAGAGTATGGGTGATTTTGGTCTCGCAGATGCGTTTGTGCTTGCATCAGCACGATTTAAAAACGTGAAAGTACTAACTGGAGACCCACATTTTAAAGATTTTTTGGAAAGTATTATGCTTTAGTGATGAGAATGATTTTTGGTAAGGACGATTTGGAATGAAGAAATTGTTTCTCGTGAAAATCTGTGTAATCTTGTGGTTTAAATAAACATGTCCAAAGAAGACAAAATCATCCAGGTAAAGCACCTATCCAAGCGCTACCAAATCGGTTTTGTGGACAGAACCTACAAGACGTTCTGTGAAACTGCAGTCGACACTATAAAATCGCCGCTAAAAAGATTAAAAAGCTTCAGCAGGCAAGAGGAAACTTTCTGGGCACTGAAGGACGTTAATTTCGGGGTGTATCCCAGCTAAGTGATGGGCATCATCGGCCGAAACGGTGCGGGTAACTTAGGTCCACACTGCTCAAGATACTTTCGCGTATTACGCACGCATCCAACAGAAGGCGAGGTAACTCTAAGAGGTCGTGTTGCGAGTTTGCTCGAGGTCGGTACAGGGTTCCACCCGGAACTCACAGGCAGAGAGAATGTCTATTTCAATGGTGCGATACTGGGTATGACGAAGCAAGAAATTGTGGATAAATTCGATGAGATTGTGGAGTTCTCTGGCGTTGCAGATTTCCTTGACACGCCACTCAAAAGATATTCAAGTGGGATGCAGGTGCGGCTTGCGTTTGCGGTGGCTGCACCTCTGGAGCCGGAGATCTTGATGGTGGATGAGGTGCTCGCGGTTGTAGATGTGGCATTTCAGCGGAAGTGCTTAGGGAAGATGGGTAAGGTGAAGAAAAGGGCAGGTTCGAGAGAATCCATTCAATTTTGATGCTTAGATGAGTGTCTATTAGATAGTGAAAAAAGAAATATCCGAAGGGGTAATTTATAAGATATGGACACATTATTTATTAAATGGGAGATGATAAGATGGGAGTATCAGTAAACGTAAATCCAAAGTTGGTGAGCGAGTTGAATGCACTGATCGATGGAAAAAGATACCGTACTAGAGACGAAGCCGTTGACGATGCTATCAGGTTTTTGATTGCACTTCGAGGCAAACTATATACCAGGAGCGAAGTAAAGGAAGTACTAAGCAAATATATCACTATTCCAACTGATGAGTTATTAAGAGAAATCAAGGAAGAAGAGGAATTATGAGACGTGTTTATATCGAGGCGAGTGCACTTTTTAGAGCGTATAAAGAAGAGACGGGATCTAATGATATGGACTATCTTTATGGGTTAATGGGATCAAAAACAGTAATGGGAATTACATCTCAATTAAGCGTTCCAGAGATTTTGAGAGGGATAATAAGAAGGAAAAATAGAGGTGAGATCCCTGAAGATGAAGCACAAAAAGTAATAGATTCGATTCTCCTTGATATAGATAAAAGAATGGCAAACAAGGAATTACACCTTCTCCCTATTGAAGAGGAATTTCGGCCTATCATAAACCGGTGTATTCGCTATCACAATTTCTTTGTTATTGATGCCATACAGTTTGTAACCGCATATAAATCAAAACCCACGGTTTTCTTACACGCTGACAATCATTTTTCTGCAAAAATAGTAAAAGGAAAGATGAGCACGATGGATATAAGGAAAAAAGAAGTTTTAACGGATTTAAAGAAGTTGATGGAAGGTTGAAGTGTTGAGAAGGCAAGAAAACGAAAATGAAAAACGTGGCACCGATGAATAATTCTAACTGTTCAACAGCTCAACGATTAAACAATTCAACATCTCAACAATTCAACAAGCTATCAACACATCCACTCACCAACTCATCTACTCATTCACTAACAACTCATCCACCCAAAACCCCAATCATCCAGGTAAACCACCTCTCCAAGCGGTACCAAATCGGTTTTGTGGACAGAACCTACAAGACGTTCTGTGAATCTGCAGTCGACACCATAAAATCGCCCTTGAAACGATTGAAGAGTTTCAGCAGACAGGAAGAGACCTTCTGGGCGTTGAAGGACGTTAATTTCGAGGTGAACCGAGGCGAAGTGGTGGGCATCATCGGTCGAAACGGTGCGATTCTGGGTATGACGAAGCAAGAAATTGAGGATAAATTCGATGAGATTGTGGAGTTCTCCGGCGTTGCGGACTTCCTGGACACGCCACTCAAAAGATATTCAAGTGGGATGCTGGTGCGGCTCGCGTTTGCAGTTGCTGCGCATCTGGAGCCGGAGATTCTGGTTGTTGATGAGGTGC
>QENH01000164.1 GCA_003336485.1 Candidatus Methanophagales archaeon | reverse complement strand
GGCGTCCTCCCGTTGTTTCTGATCCCTTTAGGCGTTTTAATCGTCAATGCTAAGTGGGTTCGGACAAAATAGGTGTAGCACTGCCAGGTGCGTATAAAGGGTCACAGTTTATAGGGCACTACCCAATTATCATCCTACTTCTATTGACTTAATACCTCTCGAAAGTCTTTTACGCAAGTTATCTTCTTTTCTTCTTCTTTTACTTCTTTATTCCATTTTAACAAATAAAGTGCTTCGGTATCTATATAAAGAAATGTGTTTGGGATTGCTTTCTCATTCTCTATACAGTTCTTACTTAGTTTTACCCAACAGCCGGTGTTGATGAACAATCGTTCATCATTTTTCGGCTCTTTCTGGTAATAGCCGGCATTATGTGTGTGTCCAAAAACAATGATGTCCGCATCTATATTTTTGCCTTTTTTAGCCTCATAGCGTTCTTTTATTACCGCTTCGATCGGCTTACACTTCTTAACAATGGTTCCCGGTATTCGTCGCCAAATCTCAGTATTCAAGAATGTAACAACCTTTGGAAGAATAGTCAAAACAAAAAAAGATGAGATAACTATCCCTAAAATACCTAAACCGCTTCCTATCGGTGTATCTAGGAACCAATCTATTGGGTCAATCCGAACCTGCTTATTCAGCTTTTTACAGACCGTCCCACAATTACCCAACAGCCAATAGAGATTATACAATAGTACAAAAAACTAAAAAACTAGACACTACTTTAAATCTGTGTTAATCAGCGTTAATCAGCGTCTCAAAAGAATCATTGGAAAATGTTAGATACCGTTCTGGTAAATTATTATTCGTGAGTTCCCTTAACCCCCTCATGTATCATGCATCTTCATCGTAGCTATACATCCAAACACCTTTCTTCTAGTTGGTACCCGAAAAATCATCCGATATGTGATACCGATAACCCTGCTCTGTAAGGAACAACTGCCGCTTCGCACCAAAATCCTGGTCTTTTGTGTCCTTACTAACGAGCGTATAGAAGAAAGCATGTGAACCGTCCTCTTTTGGCCGCAGTAACCGCCCAAGCCGCTGCGCCTCCTCCTGACGCGACCCGAAAGTGCCCGAGATCTGTACTGCTACATTCGCATCGGGCAGATCAATAGCAAAATTCGCGACCTTCGATACCACCATAACGTCTATTTCACCGCTTCTAAATGCGTCATACAATTTCATTCGTTCCCGGTTTGGCGTCTTGCCCGTCAATAGCTTCGCATCCAACATCTTTGCCACACGCTCCAACTGCTCGATATACGTACCTATCACCAGAATCCTATCGCCCTTATTTCTATGATATTCCACTATCCGCCTCGTTATTTCATATTTACGCGGGTTCTCCGCGGCTATACGGTGTTTGCTCCTATCGGCTGCGAGTGCGTATTGCAACCTGAGTTCATCATCCATTTTTAGCCTTATCTCATTACAAACCGCTTCCGCTATCCAGCCCTGCTCCTCCAACTCTTTCCAGGGCGCATCGTATTTCTTCGGCCCTATAAGCGAAAACACATCGCGCTCCTTACCATCCTCTCGCACCAGCGTAGCTGTAAGTCCCAACCGCCGCCTTGCCTGTAACTCCGCAGTCACTCGGAAAACAGGTGCAGGAAGCATATGCACCTCGTCGTATATGATCAAGCCCCAGTTACGCTCGTTAAAGAGCGAGAAATGCGGAAATGCATCTTCATCCGATTTCCGCGGTCTATAAGTGATGATTTGATATGTTGCAATAGTTATCGGTTTTATCTCTTTTTTTTCCGCACTGTATTCACCCACCATTTCTTCATCCAAATCGGTTTTATCCAGCAGTTCATCTCGCCACTGCCGTGACGCAACCGTGCTGGTAGTAATAACCAGTGTATTGGTATCCAATTTTTCCAAGACTCCCATCCCCACTACGGTCTTACCCGCACCACAAGGCAGCACTACCACACCACTACCTCCTGCAGCACTACCGCCGGCATAGAACGAATCAACGGCTTCTAATTGATACTTCCGCAGAGAGAACGGTAATCCTTTCCTTGTAGTAGCAAGAAGTGTTATAGGTAAAAACTCGCCCTTTACATATCCTACGAGATCCTCAGCAGGGAAGCCTATATCTGTGAGTGCTTTCTTTATATAACCCCTTGCACCTAACGCAACCACCACCGTTCGCGCATCTATCTGCTCCTCTGTAAGATAGCTCTGGACTTTATTGTTTCGCATTACTTCTTTCAGCAATATCTCGTCATCGCTTCGCAACACCACTGACCCATCCAACATCTCCAGCTTCAATCGCCCATATCGCGATACGTAATCCTCTATATCTATAATGACATTCTCCGGTACTGCATATCTGCTATAAGCTTCCAAAGCCGCGATGATACGCGAAGCGGCCATACCCGATGCGGCTGCGTTCCAAAGAGAGAGATTCGTTATTTTATACGTGTGTACGTGTTCAGGGCTTTTTATCAGCTCGGCAAACCCACTTATTGTGTCCCTTGCAACCTCATACCTTGAGTTATCTACCTCTAACAAGATTGTCTTGTCACTTTGTACAATCAACGGGTTATCTTCTTGTGGCGACATTGTCTGAATAAAGATGTTTTATACTGAAAAGATAAAAATATTAGTAGAGCATGAGGAAGATGATGGTAATTCCGAGCTGGATTTTGATGATAATCATGAGCTATTATCAAATATAATATATATAGATATTAAATATTAAGCAAAGCTTTTGGTATTGCAGCAGGAGTAAGTTGTAAATGGGGATATTGAGACAGAGGGAGGAAACAGCATGCGAATCTCGGAACTTCCGGAAATAGGCACGAAGTATGAGATAGAAAGCCCAAAAGGAGATACAGTAGCGGTTATATTTTTGACGACCGGCGAGATAGAACTCTATGTCTTAGAATCCGATGCTGATAAGCCTTCGGTTACAAGGCTGACCTCGGAAGAAGCCCGGCGTCTCGGAAGCGTTCTGACTGGAGCGTTACTCTCAATAGAGCACGAAGATGTTGAAGTCTCGTTCTCTGAAATTTCTGACCTCCGACTACACATCCATGTATGCCCGATAACAAAGAATGTAGTAGGAAAGAGCATTGAGGATTTGGCAATCCGGAAAAAAACGGGTGTCACAGTAGTTGCAATTTCGCGAAAGGGTCAGAGTATTATCAGCCCGCCGCCGGAAACGGTCTTTGAAGAAGGGGACCTGATAGTGGCGATAGGCGAGAGAGCGCAAATAAATGCATGTCAACAAGTGATTCTAGGATCGGGCTAAATGGACTTTCTACTGGATTTAGCTATTGTAATGGTCTCGTGTTTAGCCCTTGGGCTGGCATCGAAATATCTGAGGCAGGCATCGATCCCGGCATACATAATCGCCGGAATATTGCTCGGAAAGAGTGGTTTAGACTTGATCTCCTCTGATGCGTCATACGAATTCATCTCATGGCTGGGTAAGATCGGTGTAATCCTCCTGATGTTCTATATAGGACTGGAATTCAATTACAAAGGCATAAAAGAGCCTCGGCGGTTATTTGCGGGTTGTACGGACTTCGCAGTGAATTTCAGCGTTGGGCTTTTGCTGGGGCTTGTCATTGGCTTGAGCCTGTTAGAGGCGTTCATACTTGCATCGGCCGTATATATCAGCAGTTCCGCAATAGTCATTTCCTCACTGATAGAGAACAAGCGGTTGATCTACCCGGAAGCAGAGACTGTCGTGTGGCTTATGGTCTTCGAGGACATAATACTGGCGATCTTGCTTGTTGTGCTGACCTCTGTTATGGCAGGCAGCCTAGCTATGATTCCCGTATCTTTAGTTGCGACTTTGCTACTCATCGTATTCATCTTAGCGCTCATCAGAAGGCTGAGCAACTTCATCTCACCTCTATTCGAACGTGATGACGAAATACCAATACTGCTTATTTTCGCTCTCATATTCGGATTTTCCGCACTCGCATATCTCATGGGTATTTTGCTGCATTGTCATATCTCAGAAGTGATAGTTGCATTTTTCTTGGGCTCTGCACTCTCGGGAGTCAAGTCCTTCAGGAAGCTCTTCGGAACCATCATTTCATTTAAGAATTTATTCCTCACCATCTTCTTCTTTTCTTTCGGTATGATGTTCCAATTGCAATTTGCGACATTGAACTCGGTAGATTTTGTCCTCGCACTCCTAGCACTCATATTTTTGTCGATCGTTGGAAAGTTCATAAGTGGTGCAATCATCGGGAAGAGACTGCATGGCTCGCTTGAAACGGGGTTGCGAGTCGGGGCATACACGACGCCAAGGGGCGAGTTTTCTGTTGTACTGATTATGATTGTAATGGAAATAGGCGTTCTCGAGCTATTACCTTCGATTGAGCTCTTACTTTCGCTTGTCGTTGCTTACGTGATTATTCTCTCGATCACGGGCTCTTTCTTCGCCAAACACGGCGATAAAATTGGTAAAGCAATGATGAATGTCGTTAATAAATTGATGCCTCAAGCACATCGGTGACTTGAAATTTAAGGAAGAAATTAGTTTTTAAAAATTGTAAACATGGAACCAATACGACACGCAAAAATCGCTTTTTGCTTATTAATACTGGTGGGTGTGATAGGGACAGTGGGCTTTATCTATATCGAAGGGCTCACCCCCTTTGATGCAGTATACCTAACAATCGCAACTGTTACCACTGTTGGATACGGCGATATAGTTCCTAAGACACCAAACGGTAAAATATTTACGGCTGCATTGATCATAATGGGCGTTGGCATAACCTTATATGTGCTAATAGAGTTAATAGAATCTGTATTGGAAGGGCGGTTAAGTACAGCATATGGTATGGCGCGGGTAAAAAAGGGCGTGGCGAAATTGCAAAAACACAAGATAATCTGTGGCGGTGGTCGTACGGGCAATGTAATTGCAGACGAATTCAGAAACGACGGTCTTGACTTTGTAATAATTGAGCACGATCCGGAAGTGGTAAAAGAACTGAGGAAGAATGAGATACCCGTAGTGGAAGGCGATGCCACGAAAGATGGTATATTGATGGAAGCGGGCGTGGAACGTGCTTCCGGGCTGGTATCCACACTACCCTCCGATTGTAGCAATTTATTGCTCTGTGTTACTACAAAAGACATAAACAAGAATTTAGCGTTGGTAGTGAGAGCGAGTTCGGAAGAGGCTGCTAAGAGGTTATACAGTATAGGCGTGAAAAAGGTAGTTATCGTGGAGGAAATAGGCGGGCGGAGGCTGGCAAAGAGCTTGATAAAGCCTGCAGTTGTGGATTTCTTAGAGTTCGCTATGGAGACAGGGGAAGCTACTTTAGAAAGCATAAAAGTCGAGCAGGGTGCGAAAATAGCAAATAAGAAAATAAAAGATCTGCGGATAAAGGAGAAATTTGGGGTGACGATACTTGCAATCATAAGAGATAAGAAAGTCATATCTCACATAGGCCCTGAAGATGAAATACAGGTGGGCGATACTGTTGTGGTCATAGGTACTAGAGGATCGTTGGATAAGCTCGAGGAGTTGGAGCTCTCGTAATCTACTGTGAACATTTAGCTAACCAAAAGCTCGATATGAAATAGTCCTTATTTAAAGCTATGTGCGACCGCAAAAAAAGCAAAAAGCTTTTTATATGATCGTGCTTATATCTCTATTACGCAGGGCAGAACGATAAAAAAAGGCCAGTACAGCAAAAGTACAGAAAACTGGTCAATTTGTCGTCCAGTGCGAGTGAGAATAGACGAACTACTTCGGATTGTTCTCGTTTTTGTTGGACTGATAAACGAAGTTTGGCTCGTTTATTCATTCTTATATCAACTTTAGGGTTGAGCCTCTAGTCTAAAGCATCAAGGAGATTGTAATATGGCATGTGAAAAGGAACTCGAAGAAAGCATTAGCACAATTGCACAGTTGGGTGAATATATGGAATTGACCCCACAAAAAGAGGCAATATTACAAGAAATTATAGATATGCATCCAATGAGTATTACCCCTTACTATTTGTCACTAATAGATGAAAATGATCCTGACGACCCAATCAGAAAGATGGCGGTCCCATCAGAAGAAGAGTTAAGTCTCATAGGCTCTTATGATACGAGTGGTGAGCGCGAAAATACAATAATGCCCGGTTTGCAGCACAAATATGCGCAAACTGCCTTGATTCTCGCGACAAATAGATGCGCAATGTATTGTAGATATTGTTTCAGAAAACGGTTAGTTGGTCTGCCAACCGAAGAGATAATGCACCGATTCAATGGTGCGGCAAAATATATTGAAGAACATGGCGAGATTAATAATGTACTTATAAGCGGTGGGGATCCTTTTATTTTGTCCACGGAAGTGCTCAGTGACTTTTTAGAGCGGCTCTCCGACATCTCACATTTAGATTTTATACGGTTCGGAACTCGAGTTCCCGTGACATTCCCGGATAGGATCTTAGAAGATGACGAGTTATTGACGCTATTGGAAAAGAACTCGCGAGAAGATAGACGAATCTATGTAGTAACACAATTTAACCATCCGCGGGAGATAACCGCAAAAGCTACTGCCGCTGTTAGCAGGCTCATTCGCGCTGGCGTGATAGTGGACAATCAAACAGTTTTACTTAAGGGCGTGAATGATAATCCGGAGACTTTAGCGGAATTACAAAATAAACTTGTGAGTATCGGCGTTATTCCTTATTATATCTTCCAATGCCGACCGGTAAAGCGGGTAACGAGTAATTTTCAAGTGCCTTTGTATAAGGGCTACGAAATTGTAGAAGCCGCAAAAAAGCGGCTTAACGGGCACAGTAAAAGGTTTAAGTATATGATGTCTCATCAGACTGGCAAGATAGAGATTGTCGGTGTTATGGATGATCATATATATTTCAAATACCATCAAGCGCATGCCCCCGAAGATATCGGCAAATTCTTTAAGCGGAAGATGAACAAAACCGCCGGATGGTTAGACGAAACAGAATAGATATTTGTGTACATGTCCACTTATTTATATAGGTGTGTGTTCCATGATTAATTAATAGAATGAACAGTCATTGCAAACACGAAAGCTGCGGAGTAACGGAAAATATATGGCTACCGTATAGTTATGATGGGCGGATTAGAGGTTTGAAGTCTCATCCCTACTGCATCCGCTGCGGCGTGGTCAAGAATATATCCGCAGATAGGGCAAAACCACTGGGCTATTACACGAATCGGCTTGCAAGGATGTCAATCACAAAAGTCCAGGTGCGGCTCATAGTAAAAGAATTGGAACGGATCTGTTTTGATGATCCCTATTCCTTGACACGATCCGATCAGGAGAAGGTATTTAATCAAGTGGTGCAAAAGTACTGCTGAATATCTGTGTATCGCGTGATTTACAAAAAAGTTTATTTATAGCCAAGATAAAGGTATTCATGTGCGGGCTAGCCTGGGGGGTTAGGCGTCCTCTGCAACTCGAAATCGCCGATATGCGAGAGGCGAAGCTCGAGGGAGGCGCCGTAGCCATCAGTTTCAGCTCGATGTCTAACGAAGAAGTGTCGTCCTGCGGGGTTGACGGTGGTATGGTGGCAAACTGGAGGGTTTGTTATTGTGCCTTTATTATGGATACCGGTTTAGGCCCGGAAGGGAGCGGACTCACCGTGGACGGTTGGCGCTCGCAGGGTAGCGATGTGGAGGAGGACATTGAGGGTCTGGCTGTTAGCGAACGTGTCGATCAAGAGCGTGCCCGCACAAACCTTTCTTTAAAAAAGAAAGCTTTACCAAAGAAACGTATCTGCAAAATGTATTTTGAGTGATTACAAAGAGACTCTTATTGTTAGTTTTTGCGAAGCAAAAAAGTTTTAGCACAAGTTCTTTTTCTAAAGGAAAGTATTTTGTAAAGAAGAAAAAGTGTAGGTATGGAGGTAAAGATTATACTCGGGGGCATAGGAAGCATCTTGACGTATCTGGGTATTTTAATGATTGTCCCGCTTGCTATGGCTCTGTATGATGAGGGAGCAGTATCTCGTTTTGTTATAAAGACCTGGATAATCCCGCTTCTGATAACCACCACAATTGGCGTGGTTTTAAAGAATGTTGTGGGCGTAGAAGGGGTGATAAAAAGGCGAGAAGGTTTTGTCATTGTTGCTTTTGGATGGCTTGCAGTTGCCGCTTTTGGCGCTCTGCCATACCTATTCTCAGCTACGTTAGGGCCAGAGGATGCCTTTTTTGAGTCGATGTCCGGCTTCACCACCACGGGCTCCACGGTAATTCCCGATTTAATGCTGGTTGATCGCAGCATACTGCTATGGCGAAGTTTCACGCAGTGGCTTGGCGGAATGGGTGTAATTCTGCTCTTCATTGCTATACTGCCAACGTTCGGCGTTGCCGGCAGCCAACTATTTGACCGAGAATTCCCCGGTCCTATGTCCGAACGGATTAGACCGCGAGTTCAAGTGACCGCAAGAATGCTCTGGTCAATGTACCTAATTTTGACTGCCGTGGAGATTCTGGCACTTTTTTTTGCTGCGAAGATGCCTTTGTACGACTCTTTCTGTACTGCATTCTGCACAATGCCTACCGGTGGCTTTTCGCCTCACCCTGAAAGCATCGGTGGATACATGAACCCGATAGCGGAGTTAATCATAGTGGTTTTCATGTTTCTCGCGGGTATGAATTTCGTTTTGCACTATTCTTTAATAAGGAACCCGAAAAAGATAACGTCAAACAAGGAATTTCAGGTCTATTGCTTACTTCTCGTGATAGCGATTGCTATAGTAGTCAGTGACTTGTATATCCATGAGTTCGCATCATTACCGGACGCATTCCGTTACGGTGGGTTCCAGGTGGTTTCCTTTATGACAACTACAGGATTCGTAACCGCAGATTATAATGCCTGGAGTGATTTATCCAAGATCGTTCTGTTCGCTCTGATGTTCATCGGTGGATGCGGGGGATCAACAGGAGGGAGCATAAAAGTCATCAGGATATACGTATTGCTAAAAAGTATAAAGCAAAGGATTTACCAAATTCTGTATCCACATGCTATTTTTGTGCTGAAGACGGGAAATAAGCCCATTTCTGAGGACATAGTAAATAGCATTAGTGCCTTCTTTATTGCGTATATCATGATATTTGCAGTTTGCTCGATAGCAATGTCTGCGATAGGCTTGGATATGGTCAGTGCCGCTTCTTCTGTAGCGGCGACATTGGGAAATGTAGGACCGGGTTTTGATCTTGTATCTTTGGATTACGCTTCTGTACCGATAATAGGGAAAATCATCCTGGCCCTTTGCATGTGGGTGGGACGGTTGGAGCTCTTTACCGTTTTAGTTCTGCTGACACCGGCATTTTGGAGGGCTTAAACTTTTTTCAAGGAGCAAAAAGCGCACTTATCTTCTCTACTTCCTTCGCCTTCGCAAATGTGGTTATCTGATCATGTACCTGGACGACCGTATCGCCTTTTGGTAGTATTATATCGCCATTTCGCTCTATCGCCACCACGATCCCATCTCGTATATGCAACTTTGACAACTGTTTCCCCACTGCTCGTGATCCGTTAGAGACAACAACCTCAAATATCTCCGCTTTTCCGCCACCTACGGTAAGGAAATCTTTTATCTTCGGCCTTTTCGCTGACAGATATAGATGCCGCGCAACGGTCATGTCCGGATTCTCAAACAGAAATATGTCCGCACGTTTGAACATATCCACATGCTCGTCCTGATTCACAACGGCAACGGTTTTCTTCGTGCCCAACTCTTTTGCCGACAGAGCCATCATCAAGTTAGCAGCATCGTCTGAGGTGGTAGCGATAAGTGCACCCGCTCTGCTCGCTTCTGCCTCTTCTAAGGTGGACCGCTCAGTAGCATCGCCTACAATAGTTAAAGCATCGTACTTCTCGGCTATCTCTTTGCATCTCTTCTCATCCTCATCTATGACCACCACATCATTCTTATCCTTCGTCGCGATGGCCACCAGATTTTTTCCTATTCCGCCTAACCCCACTATTATCAGGTACACGCTGAGCTACCTCTTTAATCTTAAATGAGTTATATATATATCTTTTATGTTTCCTTCCCTATCTTTAACTGTTCACGAATCCAGTGTTGGATGTCTGCTAAAGCGGGCGGATGCACAATAAATATCTCTATATCTTGTGGAAATTGAATAATACTTCGGTCTTCCTCGTTCATAATCAACATACCTGTTTCTCCTTCTTCGAGTGTTTCATCTATTCGTTTCGCGATATGCTCGTATCTCCTCTTGCTTGCATCCCTATAAAATTCAAGAACTTTACTAAATACTTTTTCGCTATTAAGTTGTATTATCATGCATCTTCTCCAATCCATGAATTCGTAGAATAAATCCTTATCCTCTAATGATTGTAGATCTGCACCTTCTTCGCATTTGCTCTTCACCAACTTGTAACTTTCTTCGTTCAACTTTTCTAGCTCGCTCATTCCATCATCACCAGCGGAATAAATCGCTTCATGATAGATCATATTAACCTTTCCCGCTTTCTCCATCTTCGAAAGATGTCCTCCTACCTGATCCCAATACTGGCTAATCATTCCCAAATACTCGCTTTGTGCTTCCTTTTCTGAATACAGTAACGGGATACAATATAATTTCCTTTTACCTTTATACAGCTTGGCGCTTGGCTTTTCTATCCTTATCTCATCTGACATTTTATTTCCCACCTTTGCATTTGTTTGCCGCAGCGATCACGGAGAAACGATTTTCTTTCTGCTGACTCCAACCACAGTAAACGAATTTATCTTTTATTCTTATTATAAAAAAGTTCCTGTAATATCTAATTTTAATTCTTGCCCCAAATCCAAGCAAATAAAAAGCTTATAACCCTCTTCGATTACAATAAAGTTAGGAGGTGAAAAGGGGAAGATGAAACGAATAGTACTGGTGATCTCTATTGCCTTACTGCTAATTGCAAGTGGTATTGTCGTCAGTGCAGCATCAAATCAAAGAATCCAACTGTCTTCTTATGTCCCTCTTGAACAGTGGGATAGGTCATTTGGAGGTGCAGAAGATGATGTGGGTGCATCTGTCCAGCAGACATCTGACGGGGGATACATATTAACAGGAGAGACAGAGTCTTACGGCGCTGGTAAAGAAGATGTGTGGCTAATCAAATTAGCTCCTACTGCTAGTTTAGGCGAGGCAGTGGATAACACCGTCAGTCAAGTACCGTGAAGACAAGGGCGCATTTATGATGGCCCATAACCGAAGGGTGAGGGGATAATTCGATCTGAAAACCCCCCACTTTTTTTCTTTGCAATATTCACTTTTGAAGATCTTGGATTAGCTTTATCCCTGCTTCCATAGCATCTTCCGCCATTTCTACTTTTTCACCACCACCCTGCGCGATCTCTGCATTGCCACCGCCACTACCGCCAAGCACTTCACAAACGCGTTTTACTAACTCTGATGTTTTTATCTCATCCTTTAGAGATCTTGATATAGAAGGTTTTAAGTGAGTGGGCTTCTCCACTCTCACAGCTTTTGTCTAACCCTGCTATGTTCTACGAATCGAAAAACTATCCTATTAATTAGATATGTCTCTGTTTTTTCTGTAATTTCTCTTCTATAAATCGTGACCCCTCTTCGCAGGCTTTTTCCACCAACTCCAACTTATCACCGCCGCCCTGTGCGAACATCGCCGTTCCCCCACTACTACCTCCAAGCATCTCGGCAACAGGTTTTACCAACTCAGCAGCGTTAATCACGCCACTCAAATTAGCTGGAACTGTGGCAACGACATGTACTTTGGAATCAACAGGAGAGCGGCCAATAAGCATAGTGGGATAATCTTCTCCTTCAAAATGAGCTGAAATGTTCCTCAACTCTTTTGCACTTACAGTTGGTAACACACTCTCACAAATATAATCTACACCGCTTGAGCTTTTTACTAGTTCCTTCAATCGACCGGGTTCCTGCCTCGCAAGTTCACCCCCCAATCGCTCGTTCTCCTTCTTCAACTGTTTCCACTCCTCGAAGAACCGCTCAACAGTATGGGGCAGCTTCTCCGGTGGCACTTTTAACGTAGCTGCAGCCACCTTTATCAGCTCTTCCTGCGATTGCACCGCCAGAACCGCAGCTTCACCTGCAGAATACTCTATCCGCACTATACCATCCTGTATCCGCTCAGTGCGCAATATCCTTATCGGCCCGACCTCGCCCGTCTTCGTGCAGTGGGTGCCCGCACATGCCTGCACATCTTCATCCTCACCTATCCGCACTATTCTTATCGCCTTACCGGGGGGAACGCCACCCTGATAAATACCGAACGTATATTTCTGTTCCGCTTCCTCCCGATCCTCGAAACGCGCTTGTATTTCCTTGTCTTCCATAACCATCCGGTTTGCAAGTAGCTCTATCTCTTTCCGCTCAGCATCGGAGATTCGTTTGAAATGAGTGATGTCAATTCTCGCCCTCTTCTCGCCTTTCTGCGCTCCTGCTTGCCAGACATGACTACCCAGCACCTTTCTCGCAGCGCAAACAACAATGTGCGTTGCGGAATGGTGCCTGGTATGCGCGATTCGCCGCTCTGCATCTACGTGACCCGATGCCACAGTGCCTTTGGTTATCCCGCCACCATTTTCGATTTTATGAAGAATAACACCTTCTACCTCCTGCACATCTTGCACTTTCAATGTCTTGTTCTCCTCTTTCAACTTTAAGGAACCTGTATCCGCAGGCTGACCGCCACCTTCGGGGAAGAAGAGCGTCTTGTCTAATATGACAAACTCATCAAACGAATCCAAAACAACAGCATCGAACTCAAATGCAGACGGCTCATCGTAATACAACTTTAATGTCGCAGGAATAGATTCCGTTTTCTCTTTTAGACCGTCTAAAACGGGTTCCAGCGCCGTCTTCTGTTCTTCGCCGTGCATACTTGCAACCAGCGAATAGAAGTTTTCGGGTATATCTACTGCAATGCCCTGAGTTGATGCCACTTCAGACACAAACTCCGGCGGTAGACCGTGAGTATCGTATAGCTCAATTAGCTTATCCGGGCGTATTTTCTGCTCTTTTAATTTCGATTGCTTTGCAAGCTGTTTCACGATTCGTCCGCCTTTTAGAAGTGTATCATCATATCGGCTCTTCTCCAGCGCGACTATTTCGACTATTCTATCTACGGACTCTTCCAATTCAGGGAACGAATTTCTGAGCGTTTTTATCTGCTTGAGCACCAGCTCCTCTAATGGTATCGCAATGTCCAGTGATTTCAACATCCGAAAAGCTCTCCGCAAGACCAACCTGGCCAGGTAGCCCTCTTTCGCATTTGAGGGCACAATGCCATCTGCGAGCATAAACGCCAGGCATTTTGTATGGTCGGAAACGGCATATACCGACTCTATCGGCCCCAGAATGTTTTTGAGCTCTTCCGGTGATATTCCAAACCTCTTTGCTATTTCTCGCCTACTCATAGCGCCGGATAAGCGTGCATTCTGCATGATTAGCTCATGATGCGTCTCTAACGGGTGCACAATCCCCGCAGCATTTATCAGCTCCTTTATCATATCAGGGAATATGGCATCATATACGGTGGGCGTGCCTTTAGAAGCCCATACGAATCGTTCCAGGCCGTAGCCGGTATCAACGATGTAAGTGTCCATTTTGTTATACAGTTGCCCTTTAATGTCTATTTGGCCCAGAGGCGAAAGTTTAAGGTCCATGAAGACGAGTGTTGCGAGCTCCAAACCGCTCGTTATGACTTCGAGGCTAGGTCCCGCATTTCCTCCGCCTACCCACGGCGCTTCCTTATATGTTACGCCGTCCATATCCACACCAAGTTGCTTCAGATACTCATCACAATACCTCACTGTATCGTTCTTCCAGTATATCTCTCCCGTCGCATCTCCCCCATCGCCCCTCTTATTAAACGCATGATGACCCATCATCTCGAAAGAGGTCAAGTGGCGACCTGTCTTTCCGATAGATTCAAGGTCTTCCAGTCTTATGCAAGGCTGAGAAATGACGAGTGGGTTTGCAGGTGGTGGTACTTTGCCTGCAGTAACAAAAGGTTGAAAATTCGAGATGGAAGCGATGTTCAGATAGAGGTCATCGCGCCATCGAGCAACGACAGGGTACCTTTTCAGCCTCTTGTGCCCGTGTGATTCGAAGAAGGAGAAGAAGGATTCTCGTATCTGCTCCACGCTTCGCTCTTTGAATATCGGCTCGCCGATAAAAGAATAAATATCACATGGCGCATCACCACATGTCTTCCTATCTCTGTCACGAGTCCAGTAGTACGTGCCACAGTTATCGCATTTTTTCCTTATTATTTCTTTCTCTTTGAAGTATTCTAGGTTGTATTCATCATCATTCATTTTCCTCGTTTATCCTTAAAATATTTATCAATGATTAATTAATCATATCTATTAGAATAACATAAGAAAAGGTTTTTGTGAGGCGTTATGAGGATACTTGCGATAGATGTAGGGGCTGGGACACAGGATATAATGGTCTATGACGATAAGGATGGCTTTGATAACGCATACAAGCTCGTTTTACCTTCGCCCACCCGCTTATTCGCTGCACAAGTGCGTAATTCAAAAGGTGACTTAGTCATCTCCGGAGACACAATGGGCGGGGGTCCCTTCTCTCGTGCGGTACTCGAGCATGTCCGGGAACACAAGGTTTATATGACCGAAACGGCGGCAAGAACTATCAGAGACGACTTGGCACTCGTAAAAAGCTATGGGATCGAGATTATAACTGATGATGATGTAGAACGCATAAGAGAAACTGCGGAGCCTATATTTGTTTCTGATATAAATCGCCAGGTTTTGCCTTTCCTTTCTTCTTCCGGTATTGAGACGGCATTTGATATTATTGCAATAGCTGTTCAGGACCACGGCGTTGCACCAACAGGAGTTAGTGATAGAGAAAATAGGTTCCATTTGATCGAGGAGACAGTGGGAGGCGGCGGACTAAATGCCTTTGGCTATTTCGATACCGTACCGGAGAACCTCAGCCGGATGCACTCGCTATTGCACTCGGTGAAGCGATGGTATGATGGACACATACTCTTGATGGACACGGGACCGGCAGCAGTTTTGGGCTCGCTTGAAGACGAACGGATAAAAGAGAAGGCGAGTGCAATCTGCATAAATGTCGGTAATGCACATACTATTGCGATGTCCTTGGTTGGGGACAGGATAGTAGGTGTCTTTGAGCATCATACACGCATGCTTGACAAAGAAAAGCTCGATTACTACATAAAAAAACTGGCTGACGGCACGATAACGAACAAAGAGGTTTTTGATGATGGTGGACATGGTGCTTTAGTAGTAGGCGTAAATAAGCCCGATATAATCTCATTGACCGGCCCGCAGAGGGCGAAGATGAAAGGGCTGGGTATCTTCTCCGCTCCCGGCGGAGACATGATGATGACAGGACCGGTAGGATTGATAAAGGCGGTGCTAAATCGTGTTTGAATTTTTATGTCATTACAAGACCTTCTTCATCAGTATTGCGCCTTCGCCATCTTTGTAATAGTAAGGAAAAAATCCGACCTCCATAAAGCCCATACGATTATATAACCCCATAGCTATCGAATTGCTTACCCGGACCTCCAACTCAACATACCCTATTTTCCGTTTCCTCAGCACGCCAAAAGCAGCCTTTAATAACATGCGCCCAATACCCCACCCCCGGAATCGGGAATCGACAGCGAGTGAGAATACACGCCCTTCGCCTTCCGGCGTTAAAATCACAACTATGTACCCCACTACACGCCCTTCTCTCTCTGCAACTAAGAACCCCGCCGGCCATTCATCTCGTAACTCCAGATACAAGCCTGCATCGCCATCAAGAGAAGAACCCACCTCTATTTCCATCACTTTTCTAATATCAGCAACTTCGAAGTTCCGTATTTTTACCTCTAATCCTCTAGCCGTCCTCACTCTGAGTTCCATGTTCTCAATCACACACTTATATCAGAGTTATTAACTATCAGCTCATTTTTAACGGTATATTCGATTATAAGTGTAGCCATCTTCTTCATCATCTCTTCACTCAAATCATATTCTCCGCCTCTTCTATTCCTTCTTGCATGCTCACACCAGTTCTCTATTACCATTTCTTCCCTTCGTCCGTCCTTAATATGTCTATTCATTCGCACTTTCACATCTTTTACCTGTTTCGCATATGCCATCCTTTTGGAAAGTAAATCAACAATAGCAGCGTCTATTTCATCTATCCTCTTCCGTATCTCATCCAGTTTCTCTTCTTCGGGCGACATTGTTTCTAATTAAGTTATATTTATAAATGAAAGGGATAACATAAACATAAGAAAAGAGAATGAGGCACATGCAGGATATGGAATGCGAAACGGATACTGAGCCACCGGATAGCCGGGATAATGGTTTGAACACGGGCATTAGTATTGGCAAGCATAAGAACGATGGCAGAGCTAAAAGACGGTATGGAAATGCAAAAAGAGCAAAAGAAAGCGCAGCCCAGCGGCTTTTGCTCAGCGCTTGTTGCTACTCCTATCCGGATAGCACCCATCAGCAAAGTCACATCATTTTTTCGCAACTTCTCTGATTTATTTAGGCAAGCGCCCTTTTCACTACTATTCTGCTCTTTTACCGGTCTTCTGGCTGGAATTGGATTGAGTTTGATGACGGGCATGCTGGAACTGCTCCCCGGTCTTTTGATACTCATACCACCTGCAATTGCCATGCGCGGTAATGTCTACAGTGCGCTAGTATCGCGATTAGGAACTTCAATGCATCTGGGTCTTTTCTCTCCAACACTGAGAAAGGGTGGCATGTTATATCAAAATGCTTATGTTTCTTTGTCACTTACGCTTATCCTTTCTGTTATCCTTGGCGCATTAGCGAAGATAATGGCAGATGCGTTTGGAATCTCATGTATATCACTACAAGGCTTTATTCTCATTTCGGTACTCGGCGGCATAATCTCCGGAATCATTTTGCTCGGCATTGCAATTCTCGTCTCTATTACCGGCTATAATAGGAACTGGGATTTGGATAACATGTCCTCACCGATAATCACTTCCGCCGGTGACATGGTGACCATACCCTCTTTGTACTTGGCTGCTGTTGTATTGTTAAAGTTGAACTTGCTTAATATCCGGATTATGGGTGGGTTATCGCTTGTTGCACTGTTATCGATTTTATTCATTGCGGTAGCACTTTTCTGTGTCTTGATAGGTCTGAGGACAAACGATGCTGCGGTGAGGCGCATTTTTGTAGAAAGCATACCAATGCTTTTCATCTGTGCTATCCTATGCACCCTCGCCGGAATAAGAATGGATATGGCGTTGGAACGTTTAATAGCTATTCCTTCGATTTTGATACTTATACCACCTTTTTTGGGTGAATGCAATGCGTTAGGCGGCATATTAAGTGCTCGTCTTTCTTCTATGCTTCATATCGGGACGGTGAGTCCAAAGCGTGTCCCGGATAAGCTAGTCTCTGCTAATTTCGCGGTGATGTACATCCTCGCAGTATTTGTATTTGCATTTGTTGGCATTTTGGCATTCGTTGCGAGTAGCTGCCTTGGTGTAGCAACGCCATCGTTATTAAAAATGCTAGCAATATCGCTAATAGGCGGCATTTTATGCACTACTTTTCTTAACCTCGCTTCTTATTACATCGCAATATTATCCTTCCGATTTGGTTTGGACCCGGATAACGATACAATACCACTAATAACCAGCTTAACAGACGTAGTAGGTGTATTATGTCTCCTGTTTGTGATCTCATTATTCATATAGCGAAAACCTTTTTCTTTTTGTGGTGCTTTTATACTAAATGTTTCTATGCAACTTCCTACGAAATATAGCAGTGGATGTAAGATTATAGACGAGCTGTTAGGCGGCGGGTTTGAGTCACGCACGGTAACGCAGTTATACGGTGAGGCGGGCAGCGGAAAGACCAATATCTGCCTCCAGGCAGCGATAGGATGTGCTAAAGCGGGTAAGGCCGTAGTTTTTATAGATAGTGAAGGATTTTCGCCTGAACGGTTCATACAGATAGCCAGCTCGAATGCGGAATCCGAAGATGTGGAAAGTATAGCACGGCGGATAATAATATACGAGCCACAGAGTTTCGAGCAGCAAACGTCAAGCATAGGCGAGATAGAAACGGTACTAAAGGAAAGGGACGATGTGGTACTAGTTATCCTGGATTCGGCGACTCTTTTCTACCGATTAGAGCTGGATGAAGAACGGAGTATATATTTGAGGCGAGTATTGGCAAACCAGATAGAGCAGCTTCACGAACTCGCACGCAGGCATGACCTCGTTGTTATAATAACAAATCAGGTATATGCAGATATAAAGAATGGCAAATTACGTCCTTCTGGCGGATATATGCTCGAGCATATCTCGCAGGTAATAGTGCAACTGGAGAAAGCGGCAGAAGGAGGAGGTAAAAGAGGCGCCATCTTAAAGAAGCACAGGTCTATGCCTGAAGATACGTCTTGCGAGTTCTTCATCACGAGTAACGGTGTTGAGTAAATGTAAAACCGAACATTTTAACTAAAATCATTTGATAATGTATTATTAGATAGATTAAGGAAAATGGGAAGGGAGATATAAAGATGAAAGTGTTGGTGTATCCACCGAATAGCATGATACTGGCGGATTTGGTGGAAAGAGGCGGGCATGAGCCCGTAGTATTAATGAAAGAAATAGGGGAACACGTGAGGGATGCTGAAATAGACGCACCACCGCTGAATGTCACCGAGGAGGACTTGAAAAGGGCATTGAGGTATGTCTCAGTGGAGGAACCAGCAGGCCTAAAAGGGCGAATAGGGCTGCTTGCACCGCTATTAGAGGCGGCAGAAGCTTCGATTATATTGAGCGATGCACCACCTACTTTTGGCTGCATGGGCTGCGCAGTTGCAGACGAATTCTTCAAGTACCTGATAAGGCGGCGCGAGATACCGACATTGGAAGTTGCGTATGAAGGCGGCGATAAAGTGGAAGAGATGGTGTCAGACGTAATGGCGTTTTTAGAGCAGTTAAAGAAGGAAGGGAAAGGCTAAAATGGAGAAGGTGAGAGTTGCACAGATATCTTGTGGAACGGAATACAGTGGTATCCAATGGATTTTTAACGACATAGCAGAGCGGGTAGGTATAGAACTGGTCTATCCGGAGATGGAATTGTCGGATGTGGACCTGGCATGTAAAGAGGTGGGATTCGAGGTAGAAAGCCCCAGCTTGAATATGATGATGGCAAGAGCGGTATCCATGTTAGATGACCCAACGATAAAAGGTGCTCTACTTCTCACTTGCTTCAAATGTGCAGAGGGAACAATAGTAAAAGATACGATAAGAAGGTTCCTGCAGGAGAGAATTGATATACCAATTATAGTATATTCAAATGTGGAGAAGCCGAAGGAGTTAGAGATATATTCGAGGCTGGAAGCGCTGAAGACGTTAATAGCGCGGAAGTCGCTTTTAATGCGTGAGAAGCAGGAAGGGATCACAATTGGCGTTGATTCCGGCTCTTCTACCACAAAAGCAGTGGTGATGCAGGATAATGAGCTAGTGGGCGAATGTTGGATACCTACAACAGACCCCGTAGAAAGTGCGGACGAAGTGATAGAATCGGCGTTAAAGGGTGCGGGTATTTCGAGAACGGATGTGGATGCGATTGGAGTCACAGGAGATGGACGTGAACTTGTGGGCGAGCATGTGAAGGCGACACTCAATTTAGAAGAGGTGAGTGTAATCGCGAAAGGAGCTGCTTTACTTTCACAACAGCATAAAGGCGATGCAACGGTGATTGATATAGGCGGGATGAACAATAAGTTGATCTTGATGCGAGATGGTATAGCGAATAGTTTCAATTTAGGCGGTATTTGTGGTGGCTCGTCCGGTCGGTTTCTGGAAGTGGCATCGCATAGATTGGATGTGGACATCTCGGAACTGGGACAACTTGCGCTGAAATCCAAGGTGAAACACGAGTTGCAGAGCTATTGCATGGTATTTGGAATACAAAGTCTTGTTGTTGCTCTTGGTTCAGGCGTGAAGCGAGAAGACGTAGCTGCTGCTGCTTGCAGGTCTGTTGCGAACCAGGTGTATGAAAATCAGATACAGGAGATGGAGATGAGACCACCGATTATCTTTGTTGGCGGTGTATCTCTGATAGAAGGGGTAACGCACGAATTCGAGGCGATGCTCGGCGTTGATATTACCGTCCCGCCTAATTCACAGTACGCAGGTGCAGTAGGTATTGCTACGCTGGCGTCCGGTGTCTAATTACGACACTACCTGCTGCTTTGATACCATAATTGATGGTGAGACAACATTAGACATCTGTCGTGTATCTGTCCCAACAAATTCCACATGTTTCAGCACCTCTTGCATATTGCCTGCGAGCATCACCTGCGTAACGGGATACAACTCTCCTTTTTTAATGCCAAGAGCATTCTGAGTAACGACGGAGAAATCACCGGATGCTCTTGATGCGGTATGTGCACCGATCACATCGTTTATAAACAGGCCATCGCCCATTTCACGGATCATTTCGTCCGTAGAAGCTTTACGACCACTTATAGTGAAATTCGTTGCTCCGGGCGCGGGTAAACTGCTAAAACCTCGTATTGCATTACCCGTGCTTTTCACATTGTCTTTACCTGCAGTGTAGGAATCATAGAGGAAATTCTTTAGCACGCCCTTATCAACCAATCTTGTAGCTTCTGAGCGGACGCCTTCGCCATCCATCTGCCTGCTATTTATCCCTAACGGCATCGTAGCGTTGTCAATAATAGAAAGATTCTCAGACGCTATTTCTTCGCCTTTCTTTCCCTGATATGGTGATTGTCTCCGCTGCACGCTCTCAGCGCTAAGTTGTGGGATCAGAGTGTAAGCGAAAAGACTTTGCACTGCTCTAGGCGAGAAGATAACGGGTATTTCTTTCGTTTCTAGCTTCTTACCACCTAAACTATCCGTCGCCATCTTCACTGCTGACCGACCAATCCAATCGAAATCGATCTCACTGAGCATCCTACTGGTTTTTCCCTCCCAGCCGGAAGTTTCTTCGCCCTCATCTTCACTTGCAACAATAGCTATTCCTGCGGCGACATAAGTACCGGTATCACTCGCCTCGATACCCTCGGAATTCAATATGTATGTTTCGTCATGTGCAGCGGCAAAGCTGCCTTCTGTTGGTTTGCAAGTTACGCTTTTTCTTACCTTATACGATTTTATTCCCGATAGCAGCTCTTTACAGTGTTCTATTGCATCTCCGCTCCCACTCTCGAGAAGGTCAATTATTCGTGGATCAAACGTCTTTTCCGGCTTCGTGTAGCTCTGCGTTGATGGTGCCGGAAAGCACAGGAAATGCGGGTCCGGATCAGACACCCGCGCTTGTTTTATTGCATGTTCTACGCATGTTCCTATCGCTTCGGATTCCAAAGCCGTCGTGGACGAGAACCCAATTCTATTTGATATTACTACTCGCACGCCAATGCCTGCGCTTTTAACGTGTTTCACCTTTTTGACTTCCTCGCGCTCAAGGTCAATGCTTAACACATTGCCACGCTCACCATAGAGCTCTACCTGATCGCAGCTCTTCAACGCCTTTTTCATTGCTTTATGCATGATGTCAAACATTTTTCTTTCTTGAGAGGTATATAAAGTATAACACCTACCTATAAATTTAAGTTATGACGCGGATTTACACGGATTTGATTTCATCTGCGTTAATCCATGTCATTAATCAATTTTAGTTGGATATTGTGCTTTCTCGAAGACACAAGAATAAACAGTTGGTCGGGAGGGTTGATAAGGGGGGTCTGGCTCCACCCTGTCCTCCACCTCACCCGCAAAATAAACAGTTGGTCGGGAGGGTTGATAAGGGGGGTCTGGCCCCTTATTACATGAAATCTGTTAGAGCTTTCTGCTGCTTCCCGGCATCAGGAAAGAGCGTATTCACATCCTTCTGCAACAGCTCCAGCCGTTGTCGCGTGTAATCAGAAAGATGATACTCCTTTGCCATACGCAGCGAGACGTCAAGATACTTTTTCACACTTGCTATATGCACAGTAGGAAGTATCTTACTGCCGCACCGCGTGCATTTGCCACTAAGCGGAATCCGCCTGTATTTAGCATTGCATTTACTGCACCTCATCCTCTGAGATCCAAACGCTCTAAGGTTACCCTTTATATCACGAAGGAAATGGTTTTCTATGACCGCTTCCGCCACTTCAGGTGCATCTACAGCCCTTATTATCCGCGCTAGTCGTAACTGCGCATCCAATTTCTCCCTCATAGTACCCAAACTCTTATACAGCGAATTTAAAGGACCTGCTGCTATGTCTGTTGTCTCATGCGTATACAGGAACCCATAAATGTCTTTAGGTTCTTCTATTCTGGTAGCTGCGGTCTCTATATCCACCTCTTTTGGAAGCTTCTCCAAACACGCAGCCTCGTAGAATTCCAATGGGTATTCACGTGCGATAGAAACGTTACGTGCCTCTTTATCTACCTCCTTCGGATTGATGAACGGAATGAGCACAAGAGGTGCATCCATTTTGCCACCGCGTTTCTCAGGTAAAAAGAAGAGCGAGAAATTGATAAGCGCATCCAATAGGAGGAGAACCGAGTCTTCGTCACCGTCACAGTTTCTCCTCTTCGCTGCATGGAAAAATGGGTGCGCGTAACAAGCCGAAGCCTTTGTGAAACCTATTATCCGACCCAATATCCCGGCAGATGTATGTGGCGCCAGTCCAAGTACGAGCTCACCTAAAAGGTCCTCTTTGCTTGATGCACCATAGTAAGACGATAAGCCATAGAATTTAGAGAGCAGAGAGTCCAGAAATTGGGACACCTTTAGTAAATACGATGCCGCATCAAGCGAAATAACAATATCCTGCTGCTTGAGCTCTATTACCTGTGTCTCATTTACCAATTCCTTACCGAAGGTGTCATGCGAATACCCCAGATCCTTCGCCTTCTCCAGGCTCAAACCTATCTCTTTGGGCTTGAAATGCGTTAACGGTAGATTCGTAAAATCATATCTTATCGTGCCATCCTTGAAGACAAACACGCCATGTTTCGCCCTTAATATGCCCTTACCCAAATGCTCAGCCACTTTATGCTTTGAAATAAGCCCCTGCACGCATTTTACGTTCTGTTTGTTAGGCAATTCACCCAGTTTCTTTATCGTCGCATGATAATATTTTGACAGATCTATGCTCTTCTTAGTTCGAGAGCCCCTATTTAGCCGTGATCTTGCATCTTGCATCGAGCCAGGCGTTTTAAAGTTTGAAGAGCCACACTTATCACAGATGCAAGAAGAGGCAATGAATTCATTACCGCATTCGTTGCACCTTCTCATGCCGATCTCTACTTCTATCACCTTCTTCCTTAATGCTTCCTTCAGCAACCGGCTCTTTCCGCCGTATTCGCCTACCGGGAAGATAGAATGCGGTGCGGGTGCCATCCGCCGCTCTTTCGATTTCTCCGGTCTACCCATGCGAACACCGATTCGTGTCGGTGCTTTGTTCCTCGTCTTTACCCGCGTAAATTCGTCTCGCCTCAAATCGCCGGTTATCCCTAAACACCTTAACAGAGCATCTGGCTCCTCTATCGCTATAGAACCATTTTCTATGTGATGCAGAACAAGCAAATCCTCCAGAATCGCCTTTACTCTACCTCTATCATCAGCGTGAATAATGAGCGTATTCTCTTCTAAAGTGCCCTTATCGCATATAGTGTCTGCCAAATATGCGTTATCCTCTTCTGTTATGTCCGCCCACAGATAGGTATATGCCGGATGTAACGGTACATCGAAGCGATATGCGAGCTCTATTGCTTCTGCTTGATTCGGCGGTTTCAAACACCATTTGGCCGCTTCCACATTTGATTTCGCTTCTAATTCCCGTAACCACCACTCATGCGAGTATGCACCGGGCATTAAACGATGTCCGGTCTCTAAGAAATCGCCATAATCTATGAGCATCTCGCCTACATCCACTATCTCTGCCACTTCGTCTCTTAGTTTAGTGACTGCCGCTGCAGAATCTAACCGGACAAGGGAACCATCTTTCAATTTCACTGTTGCCGCGTCAATAGTATCAACAGCTACAACACAGCCCGCTTTACCTGGTAGTTCGGGCTTTATCTGTGTGCCAGCAGCGACGAATCCAAGCAATGACATTGTAGCGGGGTTTAACCCGACTGTTTCGAGGCCCGTATTGCGCGAACGGCCATAACGGAGACTGAAGGAGCCTTTCGCTGATGGTCGTCCAAATACGGGTCTACCGGCGATTAAATCGCCTAAGAACTTCTTCTTTTTCTTCTCGCCTTTTGATTTTACCAACTTTGCTAACCATTCCCAGCCTTCGAGTCCAAGTCGGTCAACATGCCGCTTTATCTTCGTTGCCTTCATTGCAATCCCCTCGATGAGTACGAGCACCATACCACCCCGTATTTTGTTCGTCGCGACCCTTTGGAGATCTTTAAAGCCGCCTACTTCCATATCTTCGGTTGCGTCTCCATCAATACAAATAGGGCAACCACGCACTATCTCCTTTATCTCATCGTCCGTAGGCTTGTATTGCAAGCCACTTATTCGCTCGTATACTGATACTTCTAATACGTACCGGCCTATTTCATTTTCGCGCGGCTGATAAGCGGCAAAGCCCATTCTACGCCGTATATAATCTGCAGCTAGTACCGATAGTGCCTGTGCTGTTCCTCCTGCACTTCTTATCGGGCCCGAATAAAATACTTTTATATACTCGCTACCATCATCGTTTCTATCTGATTCGACACGAGATATGCCTTCGATTGGTGCCGCAACTACGCCTTCGGTGAGGATCGCAACTGCGGTTCTTACCGCATGCTCTACTATCTCTATCCGTCTATACTTGCCAAACTTATTCTCTACGAAGTCATAGCCGATTTTCAGTGCCAACTCCTCTCTGCTATTTCCTGCTTGCTCTAGTTCCCTTATCCTCGCACCCAACCCTTTTACCCCTACGAGTGCCTCGACTCGCTCTGCAAGGTCTTTTGTTATGTTGATTTCAGAACTCGGAGCGGGGTCAAGGCCCTTTTTCCTCGCTGCTAATGCTATATTTAGCTCAGTATCTAATTTTTCCTTTAACGTTTCATGATAGCTCGAAGTTGTAGCCATGGTGATTATATTAATTAGATAAGCATTTTCATTTCTGATTCCAGTCGTTTTACTTCTTTAATTGCATCATCACGTTTTTTCTTCAGTTCAAGCCATTCGGGATATTTTTCATCTTCTATCAAAGCCTGCAACTGATTTTCCTGTTGCGTCAATGCACGCTGTTCCTTTTTGAGCTCGCCCAACTGTTTTTTACGCTCTGCCTGTTTATTCCGTAGCCGCGCTATTGCTCGTTCTTCCAATCGCTGGAATTTAGCGTCATCCTCAGCGTCTTCTTCACGTTCCATATCGGCCTTCAACTGCTTTTCCTCTAGCACAAGCGCTTCCACATTCCTTTCGAGCCCGGCCATCTTCTCGTCGAGTTCTTCACGCTCGTTTTTGAGCTTCGCTTTTTGCTCGGCTTCCCAATTAGTACTCATAATTATCAGTTATGCTATACTTGCTGAAATAATTAGTTGTATTTGCATAGCTACGGTGAATATGTAGGATACAAGATGCAAGATGCATGAGTGGGTTAATGCCATTTCTGGCGTATGTGGATCTGTCGATACATTTATGTGTTTTCAATCACGGATTAACATTATGGCATTCATAAGAAGACTCCGTAACCAAAATTGGCTATTTTCACCGTCTATAGCTGACTTAATAGAAGAAGGCCACATTTGTAGACTTGTAGATGATATGGTAGAATGTATAGACGTAAAAAGTATCGATGAAAAATATGATGGCCCTGGCAGTCATGCAGATCATCCAAAGGTCATGATGAAACTCATCATTTCGGTCTGGCATGCATAGCACATAATTTGAAGAGAATATGGACGATCGATAAAAAGTCAAACTAAAGCTATTGGGGCGAATTCTACCTTAAAAAAATGGACGTAATAATCATTCATCACTCAAAAATATGTGTGGTAGCATTAAAGCGGTATGGTCCCAATTTTTATCTTCTTTTAGCCAAGGTTTAAGCATATACCTTCTATAGTACTACTTTTAGTCAATTGTGAGACCGCCTCTAAGAGATGTCAATGTATAAATCTCGTTTGAAGTTTATGAACCGCCATACAGCTTCTCCTCGCCTAAATTGATATCCACATTCTCTTAGCGCCTCTGCGAACCTTCTTATCTCTGCCCAATCTCTAAATCTCAATTATATCACCGAAATATATCTTAAGACGTTCACCATGATAGGGTAATAGATGATAATCACGATAAACTTTGTAAAAATCGTCATATGTGAAACTGATTTTAATGTTCCATCTTTGCTCTATCTGTTCCAAGAAACTCCGCTTTATCACACTTCTAAATTCATCGTATCTAAAAATAGCGTCTTCGATTGCCCGTTCATCAATTTTGTCATCGTAATGCGCTGCCAATACCGTCTCAAAATCAGTTCTACGTTCCATGAAATTCGCAATATCTATCAGCGCAATGATTTCCGATTCCACTTCCGCCTTTGCTGCTATCGCAATTAATACCTTGAGATCGATATTTCTTTCATTTATTTCCCTATATTCGCTGCACGTTTCTTCTTATGTCCAACAAGGAAGCCCAGTTGCCCTGGGTCAGCATCACCGAAATCTGCATAGCCCTTCTTCTTGATGAATGCTATAATCTTTCCCGCAGTTGCATTACGCACAGCAACCGTAGAGAATCCCCCTGCGCTGCCTACGCTACCTACACTTGCATCTGCTTCCACAGCAGTAAAGTCGGTACAGACATTGCAGCCAGTGGGAAGTATCTCCTCAAGTGCTTTCACCTTGAATTTCACTTCGTCATCAGTCATAGTAGCAATGAACTTCCCCATGGTTATGTCTGTTTTAACGAGCTTCGAGAAATCAACACCTTTATCCTTAAGGTATTGCGATATATCATTGTAATGGAAATTCTCAGTGCAGAACAGACCAACCACGAGTTTTACCTTCTCGCGGAAAATGGGGTATTCCTCTTGTAATTTCCTGACGCCGGAAACGATGCAGGGCGTTCCGACAACACCCACTCCACTCTTCGTGAATTTTACCGCTTTCTTCAACTCAGGCAGCACATCCGCGAAAGTATATTTCGTACCGCCGAGCGTAGTAATCGCAAGCTGTTCGGAGTCTCGCACATGGAACATCTCGGTCGCCCAATTCTCATCCCTACCTGCGAACAAGCCCCTATCTATCACGCCCATCTCCATTGCGGAAACGATAAGCTCCGTCACCATTGCTCCATCCTGTCCCGCAAACCGCTTTGACCGTCCAGCAATGAACGCGGAATAGTCGCCCATACCGCTTTTGGGTTCGTAATCAAACCGCGGACACACACGTACACAGGCGCCACAGTCGAGGCATTTCGTCTCATAATCCGGAAAATCCACTATGTCCTCTTCTGATACGGTTAACCCACCGGGACAAATAGAGACACAGGTCAAACAGCGACTGCATAATTCCGTGTCCACTACAACCGTCTTTAGATTCTCAAAGTAGAGTTTATTCTTCAACTTCTTCTCTGGTACTTTCACTTCCCACTTATATTCGCCTATTGCTGCTGCCATTTTTATGGTAAGATAGAGTATAGGGCTATATAAGCTTTTCTATTTTTACTTCTTACATTCATTAAAGAACTGTTTTTTAAATTTAGATCACTTCAGAATAAGGACGATCATTTATTGGATATATATTGTATTAGCCGCAATGAGCGTAATATTCATGTGTCACGTAATTAGTACTGGTGTTTGAATATCGTTTTTGAAACGAATGCATATATGCCAAGGAACTCTTATGTACCCTGAGGAACTGTGTTGAGGATATGAGGAACCAGATACATCTACTAAGTGCGTTTGCTCTTTTCCTTCTGATTACATATCTATTTGCTGAAGAATACGTACCAAGTAAGCAGTTCGTTATTTATCTTGTCGTGATGCTTGTCTGTGCGGTACTACCGGATATCCTGGAGCCGCCAACAAGCAGGTGGCATCGCGCTTTCTTTCATTCTAAGCGATGTCTTAAGTGTGTACTGGTGCTGGCTATTGTGGGGTGTGCAATTGGTATGCGGTCCGGGAATTACACCTTATTGTTCGCCGCCTTGGGCTATCTGGTTCACCTTCTGGAGGATGCCACTACAAAAGCTGGATTGCCGAGGTGAGAGAGGATGCACTGATTTTTTTTGCATGATTTGTACACGTGGCGTTACGTTTGCCTTGATTCTCTTCGCTATAGACAAAGAAAAGATATACATCACCTCGCTATTTCCCATAACTTTAAATTTGTAGATGGTGTATACAGAATGTATGAGCAGAATGTTA
>QENH01000165.1 GCA_003336485.1 Candidatus Methanophagales archaeon | reverse complement strand
TATCTTTGCAGATCTGCTCATCTACAATGGAATTCTTCATGGCGATGCACATATTTTCTAAATGTCCAAGCATATATTGAAGGTCAGTTCGAATAGAGGGATATTGGTCTTCGGATAGCTTTTGGATTTCTTCCAAGTTAATTTCACCTGGCTGACGACTTGCTATTTTCAAGTGTTTATCTAGATTACTACGAATCTCCCTAATATGAGTATTATCGCTGAAAGAATAATGTAGCGAAGTAACACGCCGATTCCAATCGTGTTGTGCTTTCATCTGCTGTTGTAAAAGATGCAATTGCAAAATCCCAACTATGCCCCCAATTGTAATGACAAAGAGTGTAATGATTTGAAGTATTACTTCCATACTGTTCTCCTTAAACTAGCTTCAGCTAACTTTGTGTATCCAAATATACTTCACATATCCTGCCTATTCCGTGTTATATCCGAACATAGTCTATATGCGCATTCTTCTGGACGAACTTCAATCATCGCATACCTCTCTTCACTCTTCTCCTGCATTAAGTCACATACCCCGTACTTAAGCACGACCGCCGATAAGTTAAACGCACCACTATTACAAGTATGTCCTAGGTATATAAAAGCTTTTCGATTTTTTATTTTTGATGATTTTCTCCAAAAAGTTTGTTATAGAGCGATGTGTACCAGGTTTTATGCGTTCTAAGCTTTTCTTTTTCTTTTATTCTCAAAAATATCCGATATAATGGCGCTATTTATAAAATAAGCTCATTTAAAAGAAATATGGCAAAAATTTTAGTAAAAACTCGTAATATCCATCAAAATCTGAAAACAAGAATTTTATACCGGCAAAGTTTCCAAACTGAGCATGAAGCATGGAGATCAAAAACAACATTCAATTCGTAATTCGTAATTGATTAATGGCTTAAAGATAATCTGTGCTTGCTAAAAGCGAAAATAAGCGAGAGACGGTGCGGCGTCCGCCTCTCGCTGATGGCCGCGCTAACAATTCCACGTCGGATAAAAATGGGTTGTAATAACGGCCATCCGATATGCATCCTTGTCCTTACCGCGTCATATTCACTTTACCACTCTTTTACTCCATTCTCTTTCTCAACAGGCCCTAAATAACCGCTAATAGCGCTGTAACTGCGAATACCGCTTCAAAGCCTACTGTTGGCGTTATTGCTGACGTAAGAGCGACTGCTGTTGTTGGCGCTACTGCAACGTAATATAGCGATTCCCCAAATTCCGCTTTTCCAAAGTCGCTAATTATCTCCTGGCCTTCCGTAGAAGAGATATAATCAATGAAGTCCTTTGCCAGTTCATAGTTCACCGTCGGATGTTTAGCGGGATTCACTGCTATTGCGTGGTAATGATTAACCAGTACAGGGTCACCCTCTACCAGAATATCTAGATTCAGGTCGTCTTTCAATACGATATACGTACTCCTATCGGTCATGAAGTAGCCTTGTTCTGTGTTCGCGGTTTTAAGTGAGCCCGCCATAAAAGCGTTTGTTACTTTATACCAATTTCCTTTCGGCGTTATTCTCGCACTATCCCAAATAGACTGCTCCTTCTTATGTGTTCCCGAATTATCACCTCTTGAAAAGAACAGGGACTCTGTATCTGCGATCTTTTCGTACGCTTGTGCAGCATCGGTCATCCCTTTTATCCCTGCAGGGTCGTTCTTTGGACCAACAATCACGAAATCGTTGGACATTACATACGTTCTGTCCAACCCATAGCCATCAGCAACAAATTGCTCTTCCGTATTCGGTGCGTGCACAATCACAAGATCTACTTTACCTTCACTACCGAGCTCTAATGATGCACCACTGCCCGCTTTTGTCACTTCTAGCTTGCAGCCATATAGCTCTTCAAAAGGCTTGCTCAGTGCGTCTATCAACCCGAGTTCATATGGACTGCCGGTTGCAAGAGTCAATATCGGCTTGGTCTCAGACACTAATTCAGCCGGTAATAGTCCACTTGCTTCCGCGGGCACAATTGGTGGTTGTCCCATATCGGCAAAGATCTTCTGTCCGGCATCGCCTATGACAAACTGTACGAACTCCAGCCCAAGCTCTGGATTTTCCGCGTTCTTCGGTATGGTAATACCATAAACGATAGGCTTGCCTGTTTTTGTCTTCCCATCCGAAGTCTCTAATTCGACCTTTTTGTATATGTCTGCATATTCTACCTTGCTCAAATCTATTGGTCCCGGCAAATCGACAAATGCTAAATTGTGCTGAACGGCAACGCTCCTGTACTCAAAAGCATAATCAAGCCCGCCTTCCTCTACCATCGCTACGAGATCGACAGATTTCGGTCTTATACACACCATTTTTGTATTTGGCTTCAAATCTTCCGGCGTCTTTATGTGATACGTACCCTCTTCCTCACTTATTGTAATTGCCGTATTGTCGAGAATCAACTCGTCGAATATTCGATCATCGCCGTAATATAACTCCGCAAGCTGAAACGCCATTACTGCCCTGTAGCCACAAGGGTCGAGATTCGGATTTGAGAAGGCAACCACTACACCATCTCGCTGAAGAATCTCGTACCAGTTATCAGGCGTAATTTCATCTGCATACCTGCTCTTCTCCTGATTGTATGCAAGCACGAGATCATTCGTTGCGAATCGGACAACCCAATCTGCATACTCAAGATACATCATGCTCGGTATGAGCGTGTAATCAGCAGATGCAACCACATCCCCTATCTTTCCAACATCTGTTACCTGTCTTATCGCTGCTATACTACCCATTGACTCCCTGCGCACATCTACATCCGGATGTAACGCCTCAAATTGTTTCTCCGCTTCTTCCAAAGGTACCGCTAAGCTACCGGCGTGGAAGATTTTGAGTGTTTCTGTTTCTTTCGCTCCCACAATAGGAGTATAAAAAGCTGTTACCAATACGCAGGCAATTACTACCATCGCTATTCCAAAAGCTAATAAATTTCTTCTTTCCATATTATCATCTCCGATATGCTAAGATATACCTATCGGTACAAAAAGGTTTCTATTTGTATCTTGTCAAGAACCTTTATATTAACGTAAGTAGATATGTGTAGTTAGGCACAGCGGCCATAGCGGCGGGGAAACTCCCGGTCCCATTCCGAACCCGGAAGATAAGCTCGCCAGCGTTCCTTACTGTACTGAGTTGCGAGAGCACTTGGGAACTCTGGATCGCTGCTATGCCTACTTTTTTGTGCTTTTATTTACGTCCCATACATCCTATAATAACCCATAAAATCAGCTATTGTCAACATCAAATCAAGGCCTCGTATCCTGTTTAAGCCGCCAGAAGCAGCCGAAATCTCATCGAAGTTCTTCACATTATCCTTCCTGATCCCTTCCCCTTTTATAACTACTGGGACTGGATCACTACTGTGCCTTTTTAGTGGCACTGGCGTGCTGTGGTCTCCAGTAATGACAATATAAGCATCGGCATCTTTTAGCCGCGCCACAAGCTCTTTATCTATCCGAGAGATCATGTCTCTCTTACCCTCAAAGTTGCCATCATGGCCCTTATTATCGGTATCCTTCACGTGAACAAAGACAAATTCATGATCTTTCAAAGACTGCAATGTCGCTTCCGCCTTATTAATTAAGTTTGTATCCGCCTTACCGGTCGCACCTTCAACAGGGATAATGTCCATGCCAAGGTATTTGGCAACGCCCTTATAAAGGGACGCTCCCGCCACACATGCGGCGCTAAATCCAAACCGCTCTTTTATCTGTGTCACCACCTCATAGCTACCTGCACCTCGCAGCAAAATGATATTCGCAGGTAGTTCACCTTTCTGTCTCCGCGCCTCATTTACAGGATGCTCATTCAATAGCTCATGGCTCATCCGGACGAATTTATTTACTATTGCTGCGGTCTTCAGAGCTGCCTCTCCTTCTTTAAGTGGTTTGCATTCTTGTACAATACTCCCTGCCACATGCGTATCCACATCGGATACGTATTTAGAGATATTTTCGCCGTCCATTACAAGTGCGCATCGATGCTCGGTAGTATTCTCTAGAGCGATCTTAATACCATCTATTTCAAGCCCGTTTAGTACGGATGCCAGATCTTTACTCCCTTTTCTTCCTGCTCTTCTATCCACGACCCGCATCTTTTCGTCCACAGTAGCGAAATTAGCTCTAAATGCAACTTCGCCATTATGCAATTTCATGTCTGCGCCAAGCGCTTCAAACACGCCTCTACCCGGATAATACTTGTAAGGATCGTATCCAAAGAGGGAAAGGTGTGCAGTATCGCTCCCTGGCACTATTCCCGGTGATATTACGTCCATCAACCCATTTATGCCGTATTCGCTTATTTTATCTATATTAGTTGTATCAGCAGCTTGCAGGGGTGTTTTTCCACCCATTGATGGACGGTCGCCAAGGCCATCGCATATCAATAATATCGCCTTATTTTTACCGTTGCCTGGTTTTGCACTCATTGAATATTTATCAAGCGCGTATATTTATTAAAGTTTATGGGCTTGGATTTCCAAATCGACGTAAACGCGAAATTTCGGGGTGCTATGTTAGGTGGCGCAGTAGGCGATGCATTAGGCGCTCCTGTGGAGGGGCACCCGATGGAAAAGGTGCGTTCTGTATATAGTCGGGGGTGGGAGATGATTCATGGCCGCTACACAGATGACACGGAGATGATGATCGGCATTGCGGAATCATTAATAGCGAATAAAGGCTTTAATGGTGCTGATATGGCACTTAAGTTCATCCGAAATTACAATGTGAAAAGGGGCTACGGACCAGGAACTAAAGAAGTGTTAAGACGGATACGAGAAGGTGAAAGTTGGGCAGAAGCATCGGAAAAGCTATTTGGCGGAAAAGGCTCTTATGGTAATGGCGCTGCGATGCGAATCGCACCGGTAGGGCTTTTTTATTTTGATACTACCGATATGCTATGGGAAATAGCATATAAAACCTCTAATATCACGCATTCTCATGAGCTTGGCAAGGCGGGAGCAGCGTTGCAAGCTTTAGCCGTCGCTTTAGCCGTACGTGGGCAAAAAGAAGATATGCTGCTCAAACTGAAAGAAGTTGCTAAAACTGATATGTATAAGGGAAAGGTAGGAAAGATAAAGGCACTTTTGGATGAAAGTGCGACTGAAAAAATGGTAATATCGGAATTAGGCAACGGCGTTGCGGCTTTTGAGTCGGTACCTACAGCTATTTACTCTTTTCTACGAGCTGGTAATTTCAAGGATAGTGTAACCTACGCGGTAAGTTTAGGGGGGGATACTGACACCATAGGCGCGATGACAGGGGCGATAAGTGGTGCTTACTACGGCGAAGCGGCAATTCCAAAAGCGTGGGTGGAGCGGTTAGAAGATGGTGAAAAGGGAAGAGGATATATAGTGAAGTTGGCAGATGATTTGTGTCAGGTCAAATTGCAGTTGTTGCAGGGGCGGTATTGACACGAGTTGTAAGTAACGAAAGTTTTATATATTGGTTATATCTATAAGCTAATCAGATAAGGGATTCTTTGGAGGATTGGTAGAAGAGATGATATTCAAAGCATTGAGTAGTACCACGCGGGTGGAGATGATAAAGCTTTTAATGAAGGGCGAGTATCACGTGTCTGGTTTGGCAAAGGCGTTGGGGATATCCGTGCCTGTGGCTGCGAAGCATGTCCGAATATTAGAGGGTGCCGGCTTGCTGACGTGTAAACGATTTGGTAGGACACATGTGTTAAAGGTGAATAGGGAGAAGCTGTATGATGCAATGGTGACTTTTAGCGAGGAATCCGAGATAGACGTTCAGAAAGGGACAAGCATTTTGGATGCATTAAAGAAAGTGGCAGGCGTGGGAATAAAGAAAATGGGCGGTAAAGAGTACATTGTATCAATAGACGGTGAAGAAGGTTTCTATCTATACGAAGTAAATGGTAAATCACCAGATAAGCCGATTAACGAATATATGCTGGATCATGATGGCGAGATAGAAATAAAGCGGTTGGTTCCTGTCCTTAAGAAGCGGGTAACGGTACATGTGGGTAGCGAAGAAGGGAAAAATAGTGATGAAGACTAAGTAAGCGTGAGTTTAGACGCTTTCCGCGCACAGAAAAATCTCCTGCAGGGGTCTAAACCCGTTGGATATCCCCGACATGGGCTTCCGAGAGTATCTCAAACCCTTGCCCATATTGTCAAACGATATGGGGGGGGGGGAGATTTATCTTAACCATCCCGTGGAGAAGATCATTATTGACGACAACAAAGTCGTTGGGGTTGTCGTTGGCGATGAAGAACACTTTTTTAAAACGGTTCATTGAACAAAATCGGCCCCCAGTTGCTAGGCAAATCTTTTCTCTTTATAGAGAGAAACGCAGGGATAGCGGGAAATGATGCCGTGGGCATGATTGATTTTTTGGCCGCTCTACCGGAATCAGGCCTGGCCCCTTCTTCCCATCAGCTCGTCCAAGCATACATTATTTGCAGTCCAGATGAAGCACAATCGGGGAAAAAGTTGGATGAACTTATATTGATTTTATTTGGTCTATAGCACCACCAATGGTTAGCGCCTGGGTAAAACCATCTAAGTTATGATTATCGTCTATCACCTCTTCGATTTCAGCGGAAACCTCTTCTGTCTTGCTGACATCAAGAATCCGTACTGCCATAAAGGATATGTCATCAGTTTTCAGGATGTCTTTTGCATCATTTTGTGGTACATATACCCGGTTGTTAGCCTCTGCGAACATAGCATGCTTTTCTAGTATTCCAACGACCCTATATTTTGTTCCTTCGATCGTCATATGGCTGTGAGTGTTTATCTCTTTCTCAAAATATTCGTTTGCAATGTTGTACCCAAGCAGGCATACTTTTTTGTCTCGTGCACGTAAGGTTCGTCCTTCCATAAGTTTGAACGTTTCCCCGTATATCTCATCCAATTCCTGCGGATTACAGCCACATATCTCTACGGGTATTCTTTCGTCTCGGTATTCGATTCCGACACCGCCTACAATCATAGCTGCTACTGATTCGACATTTCTAACGCGCCCCACATCGCGAATATCGACCTCCGTAAAGGATCCCAATTCGACTAATCCTCTACCCGGTACAATTTTACCGGGCACTACATGGATGACATCAGCCATTTTAGTCAGTTCTCCCGCTATTGCATGCTCCATACCATACCCAACAGCCATCAATGCGATTATAGCGGCGATACCAACAGCTATGCCTAACAACGTCATTAGAGAGCGTGTTTTACGCTCGCTTATATTTCGGTATGCCAAAAAAAATCTATCAAACATAGTAACTCTTGCAGTTTCTAATTATTTTACGGTATGTGTTAAACATTGGACGCTATTAAAGATATTATATGGTGCGAGGAGAGCGAAAAGCATTCATTCTCTAGTTTAGCTGCTGGCATAAGATAAGTTATGAACACGATCTGAAGACGGCATTACTACTACAAAAGTTTAAATAGAGATACCTGTAAATGTATAATCGAGCCAGCCGGAAAAAGGCGAAGCTTGAAATAAAAGGCAGCAGTCTGAAAGATGAGCGAAGAAGGGAAGAAAAAAACGAAAGTTTTAAATACACACTTTCATGTATATTTACAATATGCTGAAAAATCAGAAAGCACCGAAAAAAGGGGAAGAAGGAAAAGATGATGCAATCGCCTAAAAATGCAGTTATTGCGCTTATCGCGGAAAACAGTAAAGTCAACGGTTTTGATGAGCTATCTTCAAAGCTCATCGGTATCCTGTTTATAGAACCGGAAGAGATTGCTCTCGACGAACTGGCGAATCGAACAGGATATAGTCTATCGGCAGTAAGCTCCGCACTGAAATTTATAGAGCGAGCAGGAATAGTGAAACGATCAAAGAAACCCAAATCAAGAAAGGTGTATTTCTACATGGAAAAGGATATGATGGCTATGTCCTTACAAATCGTGAGAAGAAAATACGAAAAGATCTTGTTACCGTCAAAACAAAAACTACCTCACCTAATTGAGCTCTATAAACAGGAGAGTTCAAAAAATTCCGGGGCTGAGTTAATGATTGTAGAAGATTATTACAAACAGATATTAGTTTTTGAACAGATCTTAAAAGAATTTATTGACAAGTTTGAGCGGTATGAGGAGAATAGGAATAATGAAAAAAGAGGTGATATGGAAAAATGAATGGTAAATGTTTGGTTGAGATGCGAATTAGATCGAGCTATCGTTTTGTTGAAACAAAAGGGGGGACTATACAATGATAAGAGCGAAGAAAGTAATTGCAATGACTTTTGCCGTGGCTTCTTTGATACTGCTTGCAACAGCCATTGTATCTGCCGTTGAGGGTCCTGCGGTCATGGTTACCCGATACACAGTGGAGCCCGAAGCCTTGATGCCTGGTGACATGGGCACTATTACATTTACCATAAAAAACCCTTCTATATATACCGGATCGACAGATACCTGGATGCCCACTGGAGAAACTAGTATCTCACAGCAAACAAGCACAATGGTGCCAACACAGAGTATAACTGCAAAGATAGAAACCATATGGCTAAGTAGCAGGAGCAGTGACATAGCATGGTTGGGGGAAGGTAGTCAACGCAAAGAATACTACAACGTAGGTGCTTTAGGACCTGGCGAGAGCATAGATCTCAGTATACCTATAGAGGCTGCTTACGGCGCTCGTGACGGCACATATCATCCAAAATTGTATATAGAAGTGAAAAATGGCGAAACTGTGCGGTTCCCGATCTGTGTGAAAGTGGACAGCAGTGAAGTGGAGATACTTGAGATGGATGTCCATCCGGAGATTTCGCTCAGTGAATCAAAGCAGATAGGGCTGGTGGTGGCGAATAATAGACCTAACTCCGTGAGCGGGGTAAATGTGCAAGTGAAAGCAAAAACAGATGAGATAGAAATCACGCCCAAGCAAATATTCATCGGTGGTTTGGCGGCGGATGAAAAGAGGGGTGTGAATTTCACGCTTACGCCTCTTTCTGCTGGTGATAAAGACATCTCGTTCGAGGTCACATATAAGAACGGAGATAATGTGCATCATAACGACCTTGAATCATCTGTATTGGTGAAGAGCATAGCAGATGTGAAACTCATCCTGGTGAATGCGCCCAAATTTGTTAATAAAGGAGACATAGCAAAGATAGAGTTTGACGTGGCTAATGGTATGGCAAAGGATATTAAAGCGGTATCCGTGATACAAGTGATGGACAATGGAAACGGCGGAGTCAGAATATTACCTTCGGAACATTTTATTGGCGACATGGAAGTAGGAGATGTCTTTTCGGCTTCTTTTGAGCTCTATACTGACGATTTGGACGTTGGCGACATCGAAATACCGTTTAAATTGATGTTTCGTGATCTCGACACGGACAAGAGACATGAACTCCCGGGTTACAATTTACAGATGGAAGTAAAGGCGCCGCAGGAGTCGGAGTTACAGATTTCTATGCTCATTGTCGCACTGCTTGTAATTATCGTTGTTGTCGCTGGGCTGGTATGGGCAAAGCGAAAACGAGGAAGGTAGAGTGCATGATCCACACCGAAAATCTATGCAAAACATACCGTATGGGGGATGTGGTGGTACAAGCACTACGGGACGTGAACATGGAGATAAAGGATGGCGAATTCGTTGCTATCATCGGACCGTCGGGTTCCGGCAAATCCACGCTTCTCAACTTGTTAGGCTGTCTGGATAAGCCAACAAGCGGTGCTGTTTTTATAGGAGGTACAGACACCGCTTCGCTAAGCGAAAACGCACTTGCAGAGATAAGACGAGAGAAGATCGGATTCATATTCCAGCAGTTTAACCTCATCCATACCCTAAATGCATTAGAAAACGTTGCGCTTCCCATGTTCTTCGCAGGTGTAGGACGAGATGTAAGACTGAAGAAAGCAGAGGAACTGCTTGTAAAAGTCGAACTTGGAGAGCGCATGTACCATAAACCTTCGGAACTGAGCGGTGGGCAGCAGCAGCGTGTGGCTATTGCACGTTCTCTTTCAAACGACCCGGCAATAATCATCGGCGATGAGCCAACAGGAAACGTAGATACCGACACAGGAACTGCAATAATGCAGATCCTGGAGGGTTTGAATCGTGAAGGGAAGACGATAATCGTGGTGACGCACGATGCCGAAATTGCAGCACGTGCAGGTAGAACAAAGAGGATGCGAGACGGAAAGGTGCTCGAGTGAGTGATGCGCGACAAATTTCTGCTTGCATTCCGGAGCATAAGAGAGAGAAAGGCGCGTTCGATACTCACTGTGCTGGGTATTGCAGTGGGTATAGCGGCTATCGTATCTTTGATGAGTGTTGGCTATGGCATGGAGTATGCGATAACAGGAGAATTAACGGGAATGGCAGATATGATCTCGGTGATGCCCGGCAAAATAATGGGGGGCCACACCTATATAGAGATGGGCGGGTTTACCGATAGAGACGTGAAAGACTTGCAGCGGATAAGCGGTATAAAGGACATATCAGCAATGACGTACGACTCCGTAGAAGTTGCGTATCAAGATGAGAGAAAACCCACTTTTGTTTTCGGTGGTGATACAAAAGATCTGGAAAGTTTCTATGTGGAGCCGGTCGGGCTCAAAGAAGGGCGATGGCTCAGGGAAAATGATTATAAAGGGTGCGTCATCGGGGACCAGGTAGCAAATGACTTCTTCGATGACGTCATACATGTGAACGATAAGCTGGTACTAAATGGTGATAAATTCGTTGTGGTTGGCGTTTTTGAAAAAGGGGGCATGCTATATTCTAATGATGTAGATCGCAACATTTTCCTCACTCTGCGTGCTGCAAAGAATGTTCTGCAAACAGATGAGATAAAATACGTGGTGGTACGGGTCTATGACATAGACGAAGCAGAAGCGATAGCAGAGGAGATCAAGGAAGTGATAAATGATAATCATGGACTCGATGATTTCACCATGGCAATGACGATGGGCAGCATGCTCGAGCAGATAGGTGATATATTCAATATAATACGTGGTGTTTTGGCGGGAATAGCGGCAATTGCACTCATTGTTGCTTCCATTGGCATAATGAATACGATGCTGATGTCTGTGATGGAGCGAACGCATGAGATCGGCGTGATGAAAGCGATAGGCGCAAAAAGCCGCGATGTGCTCGCTCTTTTCCTGCTCGAATCGAGCATTGTGAGTCTGGTGGGTGGTGTAACTGGCTGTGTGGTGGGTGTCATCGTAGCTAAAGTCCTGGGCTTCTTAGGCAGCGCGGCATCGGGATTAGAAATCACAGCGATTGTGAAACCCGAAGTGTTACTCAGTGGAATCGCGGTTGCTGTGATAGTAGGAGTTCTATCCGGGTTCTATCCTGCAAGGAAAGCGTCAAGAATGAGCCCTGTGGAAGCAGTGAGGTATGGCTAATGAAAGATGCTTTTTTGTTAGTATATAGGAACATAAGAGAGCGAAAAACTCGTTCTATACTGACGATGCTGGGCATTGTCGTGGGTATAGCTGCGGTAGTCGCAATAATGTCCATTAGCTACGGCATGCAGGAGTCAATAACGGAACAACTAAGCGAGATGACGGATATTATTATGGTGACGCCGGGGAGTCAGGAATTAGGCAGTTTTGGCGAATTCGGCAGCTTTACTGAACGCGATTTGAATGATGTAGAGCGGATAAGTGGCGTGAAAGAAGCTGCGGCAATGATGGGCGAGATGCAAGAAGTGGAATACCGTGGCGAGAAGGTTATGGTAGAAATCGTAGGTATTAAACCACGAGATATGGACGCGGTATTTGGATCGACGGTGAAGCTGGAAGAAGACAGTGGCAGTGGGATAAGTGCATCGGGACGAGAATTACGGGAGAATGACCGCAAAGCATGTCAAATCGGGTATAGCATTGCCAATGATTATTTTGATTATGAAATAGGCGTTAACGACCGACTAACGATAAATGGCAGCAAATTCAGGGTTATTGGCGTATTGGAAAAGCAAGGCGGATTCCGGTCCAATGTGGATGCGCAGATATACGTAACGAAAAGGGATGCAATTGATATTTTCGGTACCAATGATATTTCAAGCATTTTCGTGCGTGTGAGGGATATAGAAGAAGCAGAGGCGATAGCAGATGAAATAGGGGAGCAAATAGACGATAACCACAAATTGGACGATTTCACGTCTGCAATGGCGATGGGCGGTGCGATAGAAGACTTGAACTCCATATTCCAGGTACTGCAGGTTTTTTTACTCGCCATCGTCTCGATATCGCTTATTGTGGCTGCTATGGGTATAATGAACACGACGTTGATGTCTGTTATGGAGCGTACGCATGAGATCGGTGTGATGAAAGCAATAGGCGCGAAGAACAGAAATATCCTATTTCTATTTCTTATGGAAGCGGGTGTGGTGAGTGGAATAGGTGGTGTTCTGGGCTGTATCGTTGGTTGGGGCGCTGCAGAAGTCATAAGTTTCGGGATATATTCTGCTTTTGATGTTGAGATCGCAGTGGTTATGAAACTTCAGGTTCTGCTCGGTGGGGTTGCAATTGCAGTGCTCGTAGGTATCTTATCTGGGTTCTATCCTGCAAGGAAGGCGTCGAAGCTGAGCCCCGTGGAAGCAGTGAGGTACGAATAAACCTTCGTTCTAAAGAACGAAGGTTTACCTAGAAGTTATACTTTATATACCTTGAAAAAACGAAAAGCACATATACATATATGTAAATTATATATGTGCACAACCTTTAAATTCGATTATTTTGACAGCACAACTCTCGACACGCAGTGGTCTTGGGTGCGTGAAGATGATAATTACTTGCGGTTGACCCGCTGCTACTGCAATGGCGGGAAAGTTCAATAAATGCGAAGGTAATGAGCCATACCTGTACGTTGAGGACCGGATAATGGGGAAGAGGGTTGATTGAAATCCCAATACTGATCTGCAACGCAAAAGACCTTGCCCGTATGGACATTGATTGGGGTTTTGATGCATCGGTCTTGAAGCGAATAAAAGTGACAACTGTAATTGACTTGTTGGACCGCCTCTTTTAGCTATAAACCCGCCATAATCCCTTTCACTTTCACCGCTACTTCCACCGCGGTATTACCGAATATCCGCACCATCGGCTCCTTCCCGACCGCACCGAGATCGTAAACAACATCAGGCGAGAACACCGCACTTGCTTCTCTTACACCCCAATCCATAGTCTTCGCGTCTGCGGGCTCTTTAGCACGATCAAATGACGAAACCGTCAACCCCAACTCTTCACATGCTTCTATCAGTTCTGACGTGTATTTCAAGTTAATTGCACTTCTTTTCGTTTTATCGTGCTTCATCATCGTTAAAATCAGCCTTGCAACGTGACTACTTACGCCAAAATCCACACAGCCTGCGTGTACGCCCTCTTTCGCCGGACTTATCCTACCATCTACCGCAGCAACATCATGCTCGCTTTTTGCATCCGCTATTGCCATGCCTATGTTCGTTCCAACCTCAGGTATATGGACCCTAAACTTCGGCGTTCCTTTCAGTATCGTAACTGCTTCCTTTACGTTCCCCAGCACGAAATACCTGTCGGCGTCTTTACGTGAGCTTTGATTTACCACGATCAAAATAGGTAATTTTTCACCGCATAATATCGCATCATAAACAAATTTCTTTGCCGATGCAGCAGCATAGTGCAAATTAGTACCTTTTGCCAGTTCGGCAGCAAGAGCTGCGGAAAAGGTGCATCCTGCGCCATGCACTATCTTCTCCTGTTTTATCATACTCATGCTTATGAGCTCGAAGTCACCATCGTAGATCAAATCCGTTGCCTTTCCGGCTGCTAGTTCATGCTCTAAATGCCCACCTTTTATTATTACTGCAGACGCGCCCATTTCGTTTATTTTGAGGGCTGCTAATTCCGCATCTTCCGTATCCTTTATCTCCAACCCGGAAATACGACTCGCTTCGGGTACATTTGGCGTTACAACCGTGCAAATAGGGATAAGTAGTTTGATAAGCGCATTTAAAGCGTTATCTGCTAATAATAGCCCGCCGGCACCTGCGTTCATCACCGGGTCCAGAACGAAAGGCACGTTATATCTTTTAAGCTCTGCGGCAGCCACCGCTATTATCTCCGCGGAATACAGCATACCTGTTTTTGCATAATCTACAGCCATATCGCTCATAATCGATTCTAGTTGCTGTTCCACAATTTTAACGGGTACTTCCTGTATCGCTTGCACGCCATAGGAATTCTGTGCTGTTATTGCGGTGAGTACTGATGTGCCGTGGACACCAAACGCAGAAAAGGTCTTTACATCTGCCTGTATTCCTGCGCCACCACTGCAATCTGAGCCACCGATGGTCATTACTATTTCCATTTTTGTTTTTGTTACTTTCTTTCAATGTAATAAAAAAAATCACTTTACCCTTATCAGACTATATTTCTCCCTCATCTCCTTTGTGATAAAACCAATCCCGCATTTATACCCCACTATCTCTATTGCTATTAGCTTATCCGGGTCCTTAAGGTTCATTTTTGGCTTTCTTCTATATACCTTCTCTATCAGGTCGTAAAAGTATCCACCAACTTCGCTTTCTATCGCTTGACTTGACATGCCGCCCTTCCGTTCTCGCAGTTCTACTCTAAATCCAAAAGTCTCACTCGGCTCGATTTCGTCTATATACCGCTCTATTCTACGCTTCAATAACGCCATCCGGTTCTCCGGAGACACAAAGAACGCATCATCTATTGGTATCACCCTGTTTAAATGGTGATACTTCTTATTCTCGGCTTCTCCTAAGAATTCCACTATGTCTTCCACGCGCCCTATCACTATATCCCCAAATCCGGAACTTTCAAACTCGCCGTCCTCTTCCAACTCCATTAATAAATCGCGCTCTGTATCCCTTTCACCTATTGCCAAGACGTTCCAATCTTCTATCATTTTCGCCTCCTAGTTTTTATTTAGCAGACCTATAATAATATAGGGTGTTTAGATAGATGAACAAAAAACTTTTGCGCTTGTTTCTTAATGTCCTCGTTCTATCTGTCCTATTTGCCTTTGTTGCTTATGGCGGGAGTGCGGAAGAGGGTAAAAGAGTAATTTACGTGCTGAACTTAGAAGGCACGATCACAGAAGGCAGTACATTAAACGTAGTAGAAGGCTTTGAAGAGGCCGAGGAAATCGGCGCTGACGCGGTTCTGGTCAAACTCGATACGCCTGGAGGACTCGTTGATTCCACACTTGAAATAACCAAGACGATAATGAATTCAAATGTGCCGGTTATCACATATGTAACGCCAAAGGGTGCAATAGCCGCTTCCGCGGGCTCTTTTATACTCGTATCGGGCAATATCGCCGCGATGTCTCCCGGAACTACCACTGGCTCTGCAATGCCTGTTGAGATCGGTCTCGAAGGTCGAAAACCAGCAGATAACAAAACAATTAACTTCTTCGCCGGGCATATGGAGAGCATAGCGGCTTCAAGAGGTAGAAACGCAACACAGGCGAAGCGTTTCGTTACCGCAAATGACGCGTTAAACGAAACTACCGCTTTAGAGCGAGGGATAATTGACCTCATTGCAGAAGATGAAACCGAACTCTTAAGCAAGATTGATGGAATGACCGTTAAAATAGGGCATGAGAACCAAACGTTAGCAACAAAAAACGCTTCGCTATACATAAAGGAAAAGACAGTACGATCTTCATTCTTAGAAATGATTAGTAACCCTCAGATAGCGCTTATTCTCTTGATGGTTGGCATATATGGACTGATTTTTGGGTTCATGTCTCCCGGAACATACGTGCCCGAGATGATAGGTGCGATCTGCCTGATTCTAGGGCTTTATGGTATGGGGCTCTTCGGTGTGAATATGTTTGGCGTGCTTTTAATAATTATCGCGGTTATTTTATTCATTGCCGAAGCGCTTACTCCCACCTTTGGAATACTCACCGTAGGGGGTGCGGTATGCTTGATAATAGGCGCTTTAATATTACCAAATGAGCCGTTACTATTTAATCCCGAATCTGAATGGTTTGAAGGGTTTTTTCTAACGGTGATCGGAATTGCCGCGGCATCTGCCGCTTTTTTCTTATTCGCCGTGGGTGCCGTTTTGGTAGCGAGAAGGAGAAAAGCAAAAGTAGGTGCTGAAGATCTTATCGGGAAAGAAACAAAGGCTGAGACAGAAATCAATGCAGACAGCGGCACGGTAAAAACGAGAGGTGAAATCTGGAATGCACGAACATTAGACGGTGAAACGATAAAAGAGGGTGAAAAGGTGGTTATTGTAGACCGCGAAGGGTTGACATTGATCGTTAATAGGAGTGAATAAAAAACCACGAGATTTCACAAGAATAACACAACACTTTTTCTTTTTTACAAAAAGAAAAGGTTTGTGAAAATCCGTGTGATCTGGTGGTCTATAAAAATTACCTAAACAAATAACAAAAAGACTATAAAATCGCGAGGTGAAAGAACAGATGCGTATTCTTCTGGGAGCACCGGTATGGTATGGCAACCGCCCATTCACGGAGACAATAGAAGAGCTTCACAAGCTCGAGCTGGATTATTTTGAGTTTTCGCTCGATTATCCATTGCCCGATTGCATGGGTAAAACGGAGAGAGCAGAGCTAAAGGATTTATTAACTGATTATGGTATGAAAATCGCTTTTCATTCTCCTCTTGATATATCTGTTGCGCATCCGAGGGAAGAGTTCGCGGATGCGAGTATGGCGATTTTAAAGCGGTGTATGGATTTTTATACTGATTTACGGCCACATTCGCTATACTATAATTTCCACTTGCATCCTCGAGTTTCCACGTATACGCTTGAGGACGTGAGGGCAGAGATGAAGATAAAAGGACTTAGAAGATGCGAAACGATAACGAGAATGGCTTCTGAATCGGGCATAGTGGCAAGTGTGGAGAACGATTTGGTTCCGTTCAAATGGTCCGATCTGATACACGAAGCTCTTTTTTCGCCTGAGTTATATCTCACCTTCGATATAGGGCATGCGATTATGGCGGAACTGCACCGTTCGAGGATGCAAAAGGGTATGTATTTGGATTATATTGCGCAGTGGATAGCGAAATGTGGTCCGAAAATACTGGCTGTGCATTTGCATGATTGCGCTCTTACAGAGCTGCAAGACCATTTATCTATAGGTGCGGGGGAGTTGGATTTCGATGCAATCTTCGACCTGTTGAAAAGAACGAATTATAAATACATGGTTATAGAGACTTTTTGGCGGAATAAAGATAAGGGTGCGATGAATTACGAAGAGTTGAAGCGGAATGTGGATTTTTGTAGGAGTATGTTTGTTTAGCCCTTTTTATACATCCGGAACCACAACGTTACAATCCTCATAAACCTCAAAGTAGTAGCCTGCACCAGGCTTTAGCGTTTCCGAGCTATCTAAATATTCCCACTCGCCCCCCTCATACATGAAGATAAACGCAGATACAAAACCATTTTGCACGGCATCATCAAATGTGTATTCCTCATAATCGACAGTAACATTCAGCGCGGCTATCTTCACCTCTTCTGTTGATGGAACAGCTATCATGTTCCAACCCTTTGACAAGTCGAGTTCAAATGGCATTTCCACTGCTCGCCCGGTCAGGTCCAAACTCGCTTGCTCTTCCTGCTCAATTAAATATGCTTTCCCCGGCTCAATCGCCCTCAATGTCGAAGCTTCTGTATTATTATTAAGGTGATATAACCAACTCTTAGTTGCAGGATCGAAATAGAATACCGCCGAATACTGCATATCATCCAAAACCTGCTCCAAATCTGCATCATAAAGCGCTATTGGACTTGAGAACATGCTCAAACCCACGGTTAAGTTCAACTCCCAGCATATCTTAGGCACGAAGACATACGTAATCTCAAATTCTCTTGCCTCGTTTAGCTTTGGCATCGGGTTCATTACAGGGAATCGAACTATCTTCTTGTCTTTGGTATCATCTTCGCCATGCCAAACAATTCCTTTCATCCCTCTGACAACTATATCCTCCGCCTCTATCGGCAACTCAAGCTCGCCTACCAGCGAGGGCAATATACGTCCCGTTACTTCCCCACCCAGTACTGGCTGCTCATACCAATAGGTCCACTTAGTCGCAGATTCATCAAGTGGTTTTATCGTCATTGTAACTACATACTCATCATCATTCTCACAGTCGCGAGAGATTATCGCCTCATCTATTGGCTTCTCTGGTATCTTAGGCAGTAATGGCTTAAACATGGGATCTCCTAATAGTATAAACTGCTTTGACGTCTCATTTATCATTCCCGTAATTTCTTCCTCCCATCGCGGATACTCACTGAGCATCTCCTCCGAATATCTGAGTTTTAACAGATAGAGGTTTTTGGCATGCGTTAATGCTTCACCTACCGACATATTACCATAAATCAAGCTCTGGTAAAAGTCCTTACTGAAATCCTCTGTTACAAATATCCATGAAAGCGAGTTTGAGCCGATGTAATTCACACTACCCGCTTCTAAGAATGCCATTGCAATTGATCTATCCAAATCAAGCGGCTCGTAGAAGAGTTCATTACTCAACAAATCATAATACCTGCCACCTTTTAACCTCCCTGAAAGGCATGTGTAGGCGTGCGTTGTTTGTGGTGCCAAGCTGAGCATTTTTACATCTGTTGTATCCAAATATGGTTCTAACCATGCCCACTCATTCAACCCCCAGGCATACTCCGAACCATGATGGTAAAAAAAGACAATGTTCTTTCCATTGTTCATCTCCATCATTACTTCCGGACAATTTGCCTTCTCATATACCTCAAAATCTACGGATAAACCTGCATCTTCCAGATAGGCCTTAATATCACCGCCCGTGGGTGATTGTGCCCATTGTAAAGAGGGATTGGTAACAATCAACGCCTTTGATTTCCAATCCCCTTTCTCTGCTATCTTTTCGTATGCAAGCGTTCTTGCCATTACGGCTGATGCGTCATATACATCTAAGCCAATTATTCGACCGGTTGCAACTTCAAGGAAATCATCATCATCTAATTGGATATTGTAATCGCGATATATGTCAAATCCCATAACTGTCAAAATGGGATTATTTTGGCTATTTAGATTCCCTTCTTGAGCGAGAGCTGCGATTTTTTCTTGGTTTCTCGGGTCATTCAGCGCATCAATAAAGTATTGAGGCAAGTACTCCTCTACCAGGCGGTAGTTATCATATCTGACAGAGAGATTCTGCACCTGTCCAGTATCAACAAACGGGACTGCCCCAGTACCACCAACAACTATTAGATAGTCCGGCTTGATTTTATAATCAAAAACGGTCTTTTTAAGTCTTTCTTCCGCCTCTATTGGTATAATCTCCTCAGGGTTCTTGTTTATATCTATAACCGGTGCTTTCCTCGCCGCTGCGATCTGAGCAGCGGTTAACGAGAGTTTAGGGATTTTTGTATATGTAAATGCAGTTGTATTAATAGACGGAAAAACACTTGTCACATTTATCTCGTAGGTTGGCGTGTAACAGCAATCGCTATCATTACCGCAGTATATTTCAAATCCCCAAGTTCCCGATTTTGTTAAATTTATCTTTGCCTTACATCTCCCGGGACCGCCTTCTAACTGCTCCGTACATTCACTCCCCGAATGGGGCGGGTAATATTCAACGTACGTGCTGGTAGCATTCATGGTGACATCCCAACTTATCAAAGCAGTGGTCCCCACGGTGGCATTAACAGGATAAGATATATTCTGGACATAGTCACAATAAGGCGGTTCTGCTATTATCGTTCTCTCCTCCTCGGGCAGGAACTTTTCAATCCCCTCAAAATTTATAATTATTCCCTCATCTATACTCTTTTCATCGTCTACATCCATTGCAAAATCCAATGCACCTGTAATACTAAGTGTTGCCACTTCTTTTGGATCCAAATCGCCTATGTCCCATGTGATGTCTGTCCGTGCAAATCCAACCCCTACTAACTCTTCTATCTCTTCCGGTAAGGCTTGCACATCATAAGACGCCAGGGTTACTTTTGTGGTGCCATCCATAACAGGCGAAATAGGTACCACTACAAATGCAAGCAATACAACAATTAAAGCGATGGTTGCTCTCCCTCTACCTCCCTTCTTTCTCATTAGTGTATATACAATCAAGAGCATTGAAATCGCGAACACAACTCCGAACCCCGGTATCCTCATCGTTGTACTTACGGTCCCGACAGTTGCGACGACGGATTCCACGCTCCTTCGCGGTAGTAACGTATCCCGAAGGATAATGTCTTCAACCACATCATCGCCCATGTTTTTTACATTTACTGTGATATAAAATGTGCTGCCATGTTGATCACAAGGAACTTCTGCGGGGAATAATTCTGTGCTCACGAGAATATCACCTATTTCCTGCTCATATATAACTGTCTTCGGCTTTGGTGAGGTCAACTCAAAGTCCCGCGTATTTGTGAACACCACTGCATTAACCTCTTCCCCATTTTTAGCCATCTCGCTTATCAGCATATCATTTGCATCGCCCTTCAAAATCGTGATATTCATTGCCTCTAAATCCTGTATCACCGCTGGGCTCACAGTTCCAACGACTATTACCTCGTTTGCATCCAATATATCCAGGGCAGCAGCAGTTGAATTTGGAATCGCAGCATCCACATACAATATCGGATAGCTCAAATAAGAAGCCAAAGGCGCAGCTTCTACTGCACTGTGATAATCGGTAGTGTTTAGTAGTACCACACCTTGAGATAGGTTCTGGTATGTGGCGATCTTCGCAGCAGTATCAAATATATCAGTACCGCAAATCCGCGATACTTCTAAATCCGCGGGCAACGACACATAGGAATCACCAATTATCGTGACGTGCTCCGGCAAATACTGTGATATGAACCAGGATGTGGAGTGCGGCATGGTTTTCAGCTCTAACCAGATAGGTGTGTAGGCTATGTCATAATCGAGAACAACACCGGTCGCTCCTGCAGCATTAGCATCTTCCATATTCCCTATTGTCCCCTCTACATTCGGGACAGACATTGTATCTACAATATCGGCTTTACGCCAGAATATGTATATAGCAGCTTCTTTACCAATTTCTTGTGACAGAATGCGAATATCCCTTGTTCCTATGGGAGCTATAAGCATGAGTTCTACCTGGCTTGCAATAGCTTCACGATCATAACCCGCAGGATAATAATCATCAAACGGATTTTGTAGTCTAGCACCTATCTTTATCTCAGGCTCTATTTTCTTTACTTGCTTGCAGAAGGCCACAAAAAAATCGGTCACCTTACTAGCACGCCATTCGAACCATTTTTGTGTATTCGCGCTATATCTATTGCTAAGGTCAACTTTTCCGGGGTCTATTCCCGTGTCATTCCAAAATCCTCTCTTACACTGATCGCAAAAACAGTAATCGCATCCAGCATACCCAAAATCAGATAAAACTATGCCGTCTATATCATATCTAAGAACTTCTCCGGTCAAATTCAATAAGTACTCTTTATATTCTTCATCCAAGGGGCAAACCCATTCTTCGGATCTTTTATCTTCTCTGTCCACTTGACTCCATTTGGGATGCTGCTCCACTGTTATGGGATCGCAAAAACAAGACAATGCTGCAAATACCTTTAGGCCTTCTTCATGCGCTTTTTCTATGAACACTTCTGTTACATTCTCATCCCTGCCAATAGCGTCTCCTTCTGCCACTTCGCTTGGGAAATATACAAATCCGTTATCGTCTTTGACATTTATAATCACTGTGCTGGCATTACCGGACTTCAACTTATTTATAATCGGCGGAACACCATATTTCACCAGATCTTCGTTTTCTAGCCAGCTATACCGCTCGCCGGTCTTTACACCTGTGGGCACTAACAATAGAGGTCGCGATGAATTTTCGGCATGTGAGATCGCAAAAGGCGTAGCGGCGATTACCTCTTGCCAGTTCCGTGTTCCTACTACAATGACATCCGTATCGCCCCCCTTAGAGGAAGCTGTTACTGTTTGTAGTGATACTAATGCAACAAAAAGGATTAAAATCCATGCTATTGCCCAGAGCATAAATGTTTCTTTGGTAAAGCTTTCTTTTTGAAAGAAAGGTTTTTTATGGTGCAATTTCTGTAGCATTTGTATCATTAACGGCCTCCTCCATCTTTTCAGTAACAAAAGTGATAGCTCTAACAGAATCCGTAACATTTGTATCATTTATTGCGCATGACCTACCCGTTATTTCAACAGACAAATTCGTGCCCGGCGTGGTTCCCGTAACATTTAGTAACAGACGACCTACATCACCTGCATTTAGTATCATATCGCATGGGAACTCACTGACCTCTTCTTCCTGAATGTACAGCTTTACACTCCAGCCTTCGCCATCTTCAAATTCAGGCTCTTCTATCTGCATCACGTCAAGCCCTATACCGGTATTTTCTACTGCTAACTCGAAGCTTGCCGTCTCGTTGCTCGTTACATTCTTAGTCATGACCTCTTCTTCGTCATCTATAGTCAAATCTATCCCGAATAGCTCCACGACTTTGGGTGCCACTGTGATGATAATATCGACTTTTTTGGGCATCGGAGGCGGAAAACCGCCAGACGGGAAAAAGAAATAAGCATATGCCGTATAGTTACCCAGTTCTTGATCCTTTGGGACTGACGCAGTTATCATGAAATCCTCCTCACCATCTGCTTCTATTTCAGCAATTCGCTCAGGTTCGATAGACACCATCCCTGCAGCATTTCCTACAACAGGCGTATGTGAAATATTATAGGCGGACGAATCCTGATAATTTGCAACGGTTAAATTCTTGCTATCTGATTCACCGGGTGGAAGATCAAATTCTAGAGTGTAAAACACTAAGGCCGCCGCCGTCAGGATTGCAAAGATGGATAAGCAAAATATAAGGATCCCAAATACAGTGACAAAATACCTTCTTTTGTTGCTCATTAACGTTCCCCACTCTGAATAGATATACTGAGAAGTTATGTATATAAAAACATTCCTACAACATAAGGGAAGTACAATAACAAAAAAAGTGTGGGGTTAGTTAACTACCTAACCCACGTTATATGATGTTATGTCGTATGCATATTCGCCGCTGCTCGTCCATGCATCTACAACCACTGTCCTCATTCCTATGGGCTGCCCTACTGTGCCCGAGGCTGTATGCGTGCCGGCATTAATGGCGCGTGGTCCATAACGAGCCATACTACCGCCTTGTTTTAGGTACGTTACTCTTGCAGTGCATGGCTTACTTACCGAGTAGTAAGTATATTCGATACTCGGTGGATATATGGTGTAGTACGAAGACCCCATCCAAGCATTAACTGTTAATGGCGGTTGTGGCTGTGTTTTAGGCCATACATAGATCCATACTGTGTTACTATCTCCTGTTGAACTCCCATGCGCATAAACTCGATACCATCCTAGCTTCTCAGCGTCGAACTGGTGATAGTAGTACCCTGCTTTTTGGTGCCCTAACGGATTCCAATCCTTCCAACCACTTGGTTCTACCTCATATATCGAAATCCACTGGTTATGGTCGTTGTAGAGTAGCAAATAAGTCCAGTCTCCAACGTATATGGCTGCACTACCCTGGGTCCAAACACCATTGTAAAGAGTCCACAGTTGACTTCCTAAACTCATATCCAACCAGTCAACTGCTTGTGGTGGCGGACTACCGATCAGCACAATTTTACTAGCACTTGTGGGCGTCATACCCGGGCTTTTCGGTAATATCGAGACATCTACACCAGAAGCTGTTTTACCCGTTGATGCTGCTGGTTTATCTGCTGGCTGCTCGACTGTACTGCAAACTGCTATCCCTACAAGCATTATTACAGCTATTGCGACAAACGCAATTATGCGTTTTTTCATTTTTCCTTTTCTCACCTCCTTTCTCATTTACTAGTCGATCGATCGACAGATTGACAAACAAACAAACAAATAAATAAACAAATAAAAAATAAAATAAAATGTGGGATTAGCTTTCTAGCCCACATTAAACGATGTCACGGCGTAACCATACTCGCCGCTACTTGTCCATGCATCTACAACCACTGTCCTCATTCCTCTTGGATACCCTATTGTGCCCGTGTCGGTATGCGTGCCTGCAGAAACATACTGTGGTCCGCAACTGACAATATTGCTGTTTTGCTTTAAATACGTTACTCTTGTATAGCATGGCTTGTTTACTGAGAAGTAAACATATACCTGGTTCCCTATGTAGTAGTACGAGGAACTTGGCCATGTTGTAACGGTTAATGGTGTTGTCGGTGGTGGACATGGCGGCCATGGTGTTGGCGCTGGTGTTGGACATGGAGTTGGCCATGGTGTTGGTGTTGGCCATGGAGGCCATGGTGTTGGTGTTGGCCATGGTGTCGGTGTTGGCCATGGAGGCCATGGTGTTGGCCCGCCTACGACAGTAATCGTTAATGTGTTGCTAGCTCCAGTTACAGATCCTTCAGCTACAAGGTAGTGTGTTCCAGGTGTATTTGCGAGGAAGCGGTACATATAGCGCCCTTTAGTGTACATGCCCCAATATCTCGACTCTACATTGCCATTGGGATACGTCTCTTTTGTTGTAATACCTTGATTCTCGTCGGTACATATAAGCAAAGGTGTCTCTGATCCCAGATACATGGTTATTGGATTCATAGTCCATACGCCACTTTGAAGAATCTGGATTTGCATCGCTCCCGAGACTACTGCCTTCACGCTACCCCCAATATTACCCACTTGTGCCTTATCTACCAATTCTAGTCGACCTGACGAAGCAGGTGCTGTTGGTGTCGATGGTTTTGATATTGGTGTTTGTGTTGGAGCCGGCGCCGGCGCCGGCGAGGACTGGGGATCATCAGGCTTAGCCGGATAAAACAGTGCAGTTACAATTGAAACTGACGATGCGTTAGTCGATTCATCAGATGGTTGTGTCGCACTGCAAATGGCAATCCCAGAAAGTAAAATCAGAACAATCGCGGTTAATGCAACAATACTTTTTTTCATTTTTTTGTTTTGTCACCTCCTATTTTCATATACCTTTTTATAGCGTTTTCCTTCTTTGCGCTACATGTAGTAATATATATGCGATAACTAAATTTAGCACGGGAAACATAAAAAGCCATGAGTGTAAACGGGGGGCATAATGGCCATATGATACAAATGCATGTTTGAATACAGAGCGAAACGAGAGTAATTAATTGTTTTTGTGCTTGCAGAATAAAGTATAACTTATACCTACTTGATTTAGGACGCAGATTTACACAAACCTTTTCTTAAAAAGAAAAGCTTTACCAAAAGAACATTTGTGTTTTTCTTTTAGCACAGGCTAAATTTTCTTTTTGTAAAAAATAAAAAGTGTTGTGTTAATTTGTGTCAATAATTAATTTTAGTTGGATATTATACTTTCTTGATTATACTACTAATACGTATATGTGACAGTACCAAATTTCCAGGTAATCGAGCAGAAGATTTTTGCTCAGGACGAGCAGATAAGCTATGATGACGCGAGGAAGCGAGCAGACGATAAAAGGCTGAGTGCCTTTGGCATATTCACTAAGATCCTCAGCCGGCCGGACGTAAATGAGTTTGTTTTAAGTTATTCTGAGAAGCGGTATGAGCCCTTTTGGTATCTTGTTCATTCCCGGCGGTGGACTAGCATTAAAGCTAACTATAAAAGGGCGAGCACACATAAAGAAGAGAAGTAATCGCTAAAAATTCACTTCCTAAACTCTATCGTGCCATCGGAAACATCCATCTTTATCTCATCGCCCGCTTTGAACTCGCCATTCAAAATCGTCAGTGATAGTGGATCTTCTATCATGCGCTGGATCATTCGCTTTATAGGTCGTGCCCCGAATACGGGGTCAAAGCCTTTACTTGCTATCAATTCCTTTACGCTCTCGCTGACCGAGATCGCAATTTCCCTCTCGGCGAGTCTATCCTGCAGATACCGCAATTGAATCGCCACTATCTTCTTTATTTCGGCCATGCCCAACTGATTGAAAATGATAATCTCATCAATCCGATTCAAGAATTCCGGTCGGAACTGAGTCTTCAGCACTGCCATTACCTTCTCCTGCAGCTCATCGCCGGTATATTCCTGCATAATCGTGCTCGCAACATTGGAAGTCATAATAACGACGGTGTTTTTGAAGTTCACTGTCCTTCCATGTCCATCGGTAAGACGGCCATCGTCTAATATTTGAAGCAGCAGATTGAATACATCGCTGTGCGCCTTCTCGATCTCATCAAAGAGTACAATAGTGTATGGTCTTCTACGAACGGCTTCTGTTAAGAATCCGCCCTCGTCATACCCCACGTAGCCTGGTGGCGCACCAATGAGCCTTGCAATTGAGTGCCGTTCCATAAACTCTGACATATCCATGCGTACCATCGCACGTTCATCATCGAAGAGGAATTCCGCAAGCGCCTTTGCAAGTTCTGTCTTCCCGACTCCTGTAGGACCCAGGAAGATAAATGAGCCTATTGGCCTGTTCGGATCGCTAAGACCTGCTCTTGCTCTTCTTATTGCATTAGCGATCAACGCAATCGCTTCATCCTGGCCCACAACACGCTGTTTCAATCGCTCTTCCATATGAATCAGTTTCTCGGTATCGCCTTCCAGCATCTTCGATACCGGAATCCCTGACCATTTCGCAATTACCTCTGCAACGTCCTCCTCTTCAACTTCCTCATTTAGCATCTTCTGCTCTTTCTGTAGCTCTTGCAGTTTCTCATTCTGAACGTTCAGTTCATTTTGCAGTTCGACAAGCGAGCCATAGCGTATTTTTGCTACACGCTCTAAATCGCCACTGCGCTCCGCTTGCTGCTCTTCTAACTTCCCCGCGTCTATATTCGCTTTTATTTCCCGTATACGCTCTATTATCACCTTCTCATTCTGCCATCGAGCCTTGAGCTGGTCGCCGTTTTCCTTTAGTGTCGCCAGTTCATCGCCGAGCTTCACAAGCCGCTCCTTCGACGCTTTGTCCTTCTCGCGTTTCAGTGCTTGTTCCTCAATCTCCAGTTGCCTGACTTTACGTTCTATCTCGTCAATTTCGACTGGCATACTGTCTATTTCAGTTTTCAACTTGGCAGCGGCTTCGTCTATGGCGTCTATGGCTTTGTCCGGCAAGAACCTATCTGTGATATATCTATCGGAAAGCACAGCAGCAGCAATCAATGCGGAATCATGTACCCGTACACCATGATGCAGTTCGTATCGCTCCTTTAACCCACGCAGGATCGAGATCGTGTCCCCGACTGTGGGTTCACGAACTAAAATCGGCTGGAATCTACGTTCTAGTGCCGCGTCCTTCTCGATATACTTACGATATTCATCTGTTGTTGTTGCACCTACGCATCGTAGTTCGCCACGTGCGAGTGCGGGTTTGAGCATATTGGAGGCATCTATTGCGCCCTCGGCCGCACCGGCACCGACAACTGTGTGTAATTCGTCTATAAATAGTACTATCTGACCCGCAGCCTCATCTATCTCCTTCAATACCGCCTTTAACCGGTCTTCAAACTCGCCCCTGAACTTCGCGCCGGCGATTAAAGCGCCCATGTCGAGCGCTACCACTTGCTTATCCTTTAAGGTCTCGGGGACATCGCCGTTTATTATTCGCTGTGCTAAACCCTCAACTATCGCAGTCTTACCTACTCCCGCATCGCCAATAAGCACAGGATTGTTCTTCCTTCTTCTTGATAGGACCTGAACAACCCTGCGGATTTCGTCATTCCTGCCTATTACCGGGTCGAGCTTACCCGCACGGGCAAGATCAGTCAAATCGCGCGTGTATCGTTCCAGGGCCTGATATTTCTCTTCCGGATTTTGATCTACTATCCGCTGCCCGCCACGAATCCCAGTCAAAGCGTCGTATATACGGTCCTTTGTCGCGCCCATACCGTTAAGGATTTGTGGCGATGTGGGGTCTTCGGCAATAGCGAGAAGCATGTGTTCCGTGCTCAGGTACTCATCTTTCATCGCCTGCGCTTCTTGCCATGCCGTTTCCAGCGTCTTATTCAATCGCGGCGATATATATATCTGCTCGATCCCGCCTCCGCCATGTACCTGCGGTAAGGAACTCAAATGCTCTAAGAGACGTGATTTGAGCATGACAATATCAACACCTATCTTTTGCAATATCGGGACTGCTATACCGTCTGGTTGCTCTACCAGAGCCAACATTAAATGCTCCACATCTAGCTGCTGCTGATTGTTATTATCTGCGATGTTCTTTGCTTCTTGTAACGCCTCTTGCGCTTTTAAAGTCAGTTTGTCAAGCCTCATTTAAGTATGCCTCGCTCTTTCTATAACTATAGGTATATCGGGATTATATCTAAAACACTAAGGCATATATAACTTAATTAACCGAGCCTTAACGGTCTGATTAACCGCAGAGTTCACAGAGCGCGCAGAGGCTATTGTATAGCGGTTGTGCCGAAAGAATCCGCTAAACGACAATCGTAATGTAAAGTCATCCAAAACGCTCCGGTCTCTACCCTAATCTTTCATTATCGTCAAGTAGGGCTCATAGTCAACCTT
>QENH01000166.1 GCA_003336485.1 Candidatus Methanophagales archaeon | reverse complement strand
ACTCTACCCTTTGGGAGGGTTCTTCTATTTTAGCCATTTGTTAAAAGCCCCTGCTTTTTTATAGATCCACATTTACCTTTTCTTTGGGTATCAAATTCTTTTGCTGTCGAATGCGTGAAGTTGCAGATGCCGCAATGAGGACATACTATATTCTCTAAGAGTGTTGCAGGACGTACACGGAAAACGTGATAGCATGCAAGGCATTTTAAATACTTGTAGCTCATTCCGTTTCTTCTCCTATCAATTGCGTCTGTGGCTGTGTTACTGTTAGAGTCACTTTCTGGCCTCTAACAAACTTCTCAAGTCGTTCCGGGTTGCCTTGTAATTTCACGGTGATTCCATTTTCCTTCAGTGTTACCTCTTCTTCATTTGTAGACCCCTTTTCTTTCTCGGTCTCCGTTCGTTTGATTTGCTCTACGGGCAACTCTAATTTAAGTATTGTGGGCATAATCGTCACCCCCTTGCGTTCCCGGTACTTCGCCACATTCCGCTATTTCTTTTAGCGGTTTGATGCTAGGCCAGAGGGTTCGCTGTATTAAGGATCCATCAGAGCATTGCTTCTTCTCCCTTAAGCTATTGCGTATCAAAAGTCGTAAAACTTCTGTGTTGCTGACTACTCCGCACTCTTCTTTTATTTTTACAAATATCCCCCAGAGTGGGTCTCCGGGTTCTAAATCCAACCTTACGTGTATTGCTCTTTTTTTCATCTTTTCTTCTACTTTTGGTGTATTTGTCATACATATGGGTATGTGGTAGCACTATATAAAGGTGATGAATTGTGATGTAAACAACACATTTATAGGGAAGAACTCACAATTATACACATATGATAAAGAAAGACAGATTCAGTATCTCGATGGATATCCCTCTTGTAAAGCTATTGGATGCAGAGGTGGAAAAAGGCCGATATGCTAGCAGAAGTCACGCAGTTGAATTTTGCGTTAAACAGAATTTTCAGTTAGACGAATTTGAGGAGCGGATAACTAAGTATTTTATCGAGTTAGTAGCGGTTGGAGCAAAGAATCCTGAATTGCTTGAGGTGTATAAGAAGGCGCTTAACGAGTGGTTAAAAATAAAAAGATAGAATTAAAACTGTAAAGCTGACATTAAAAGGAACTGGAAGAGTAGGCGGCTGCGTAGTAGAGATATGTGTTTTGATTACTTGCTATCGTAGGCGAAGAAAGCGAAGGCGGAAGAGGCCTTCTACACCGCGAGCTAAAGAAGAATTTTTTTTAAGGTGCAATGATCTTGAATGTTGCAGAAGAACATCAAAGCTCTGAATTCATCACATGGAATACAAAGCATTTCATAGATCGCACTTATTTGTGTGTTCAAACACCAAAGGAGTTTTTAGAAGACTGGTAGATTAGAAACGGTTTTTGATAAGTTTTTATTTTCAGCAAGAATACTGTAAGCAATTTCAAGATTGTTCTGTGTCTGCGCATAATCAACCGGGTATTTCTCAATCGTTCTGATTTCCAGAGCTGCTTCGTAGGCACCTATTGCTCTTTTCACGTTCTCTTCCTTTTCTCGTACTTCCGCAAGAGTAATGTAGGCATTTCCAAGATTATTCTGTGTCACCGCATAATTAACCGGGTATTTCTCTATAGTGTATATTTTTAGAGCTGCTTCAAAGGCTTTGATTGCTCTTTTCGTGTTCTCTTCCTTTTCTCGTACTTCCGCAAGAGTCCTGTATGCAGTTCCAAGATTAATCTGTGTCATCGCATAATCAACTGGGTATTTCGCTATAGTGTATATTTCCAGAGCTGCTTCATAGGCACCTATTGCTCTTTTCGCGTTCTCTTCCTTTTCTCGTACTTCCGCAAGAGTCTTATATGCAATTCCAAGATTATTCTGTGTCATCGCATAATCAACTGGGTATTTCTCTATAGTGTATATTTCCAGAGCTGCTTCATAGGCTCCTATTGCTCTTTCCACGTTCTCTTCCTTTTTGTCAAATAATGCCAGATTTGAAAAAGCGTATCCTAAATCGTACTTAATTCTGCCATATTTTTCAGAAAATTGCTTCCTTGAAAAAAGCTTTAATGTATCTTCTAAAATCGTTATAGCCTCTTCATTCAGTCCAATATTTAAGAGAGTCTCTGCATTTTGAACTGAAGAATCGATTTGACTCTTAAGCAACTCTTCTTCTTTATGTTCATCGATTCCAGATACTATCAGACCCAAAATGATAGTAACAATTACTGCAACTATAGCTATCACCCAAGGATTATCACGTCTCATAATAAACAATATACATTTAAATTTAGATATTAAATATGGAAAACTGGTTGAAAATAAAGATATTCACGCGTGATAATTACACATGCCAAAAATGCGGTTATGTATATAATCAAAATGATGGTTATATTGGCAAATACATTGAGTGCGATCATATCATCCCAATTGCACTGGACGGTGCCGAACTTGATCCAAAAAACCTCCAAACTCTCTGTGTCAAGTGCCACAAGGAGAAGACGAAGGAAGATGTAAACAAAATTGCAGAAAAACGTAGAGAAGAGAAAGAACGCTTAGAAGCAATTGAACTGGAGAAAAAAAGGCAAAGATACGCTCAATACTGGGAGAGTTTGGCGTAGTGGTGTGTATCGGAAAACCAACTTTAACTAAAAGCCGTTGGTCGCCTCTAACGAATTAAAACCCATTTCAATCTTTTTAGATTAATATAACTTGCTTTTTTCAAGTTCAAACAAAAAATAGGGGGAGGGTAAGCTGTAAGTAAAACTCCCCCTGTTATCTGACTTATTTTTTTTGCTTATTTTGTTGCTCCCTCGATGTCTTCTCGTATTACTGTCTTTCTTTTAGCGTGCTTTGCAAGGTTTACGGCTTTTCCAGCGATTTTTTCGGCTTCTTGCTCTAAAAGCCTTATTAATTCCAGGCTTGCGTCTTCACTTACTCGCTCTGCTCCTGCATTCCGAATTATCCGGGTTACCGGTGCTATTGGTAGTTCACTCATTTTTATCATGATAATTAGGCTTTGAGAAGTATATAAGCTTTTCAAAGGCTGTTAGGACTTGAAAGTTTGGGATAGGTAGAGAGAAAATACCATAGCTTGCATTTTAGTCAACATTAGTTCGAGAAAGTCTGACGTTATACGCCTTTGCCTTTATATGGTAGAATGATTTACAATATAAAGGTCGATAAAAATGGAGCAAAATCAATTACTTGAACGCATTACGTTAAACCCCAAAATTATGGTAGGAAAACCTGTCATTAGAGGCACGCGGTTAACAGTGCAGTACATTTTGAATCTATTAGCACAGGGAGCAACTGTAAATGAAATTCTCCAAGAGTACAAGGGATTAACAAAAGAAGATATTTTAGCCTGTTTGTTGTACGCATCTGAAACACTAGAAGACACAACGTTTATGCCTTTGGTAGAGGCGGTTTAGACATGCGTTTTCTAGTAGATGAATGCACAGGACCTGCGGTTGCTAAATGGTTGCGGTCTTTACATCACGATGTATTTTTCGTTTACGATGAGGCTCGGGGATTAGATGATGAGAGCATTATCGAAAAAGCAAATCGTGAGAACTATGTTTTGGTTACCAACGATAAAGATTTTGGTGAACTCGTATTCCACAGGAGAAAAACACACAAAGGTGTAATACTTCTGCGATTAGAAGATGAGCGGTCTGAGAATAAAATTGGTGTATTAAATCGAGTATTAGACTCTCATTCTGATAAGCTTGTCAATAATTTTATAATTGTGACTGAGAGGACCATGCGTATTGTTGAGGAAAAGAGGGATAAACTTGGTGGTAACGTATAACAGAGCGTATCGGACTTCGCTGCTCCGCACCTTCGCCCAAATCCGGGTTTGCATGACTTTAGATACGCTCTGGAGATTAAGCGCAATTCCTCAATGCATTCTGCAAATAACTCCTGCTTTTTAACAAACACAATCAAAAAAACTTCGAACTCAACTCTGCGGTTTTCTCTATCGTTAAAAACCTACCCTTTTTACAATATTAGTAGCCCCCTCCCTAACTTACCGCATAATTCTAAATTTAAAATCCGTCTTTTGCGTATTCCCAGCCACACATTCATTGAATTGTAAAAGTACATCAAAGGAATGCACTAAATTCAATTTTGCCTAAAATAAAACCGAAAAATTTATATAGTAGTCCGAATAATTGTTTTATGGTGATATAAATGAATACACCGCTTATAATAGATGAAAAAGATCCGAAATGGGCACTTTTGGGAAAAATATTTGCTATAGTCGCTTCGAGAAGAGTCAAACAGGAGATGGCAAAACAAAGGATAGCACCTGTGAATACGGCAGGGGTGATGCTTAAAGTCGTTTTAATAGCGATGTTTTTCGGCGTAGACATCTCCTACGTGGTAGATGAGCTGAACAATAGGATAGAACTGAGAAGATTTGCAAAAATGGGTAAAATCCCCGAAACTAAGAAGATTTACCGATTTATGAGCAGATTCAGCGAAAAGCAGTTTGTTGGGCTTATTTCTGGAACGTTGAGCGCGATATGTGTCAAACGAGGAAGAAACAGAGTGATACTGGTAGATTCTACCGACATATTATTGGATCTAAACTGGTTAAGGAAGAAGATAAAAAAGGCAGATCTGGAGGAAAGGGAGTTTTAATGGAGGTATTCTTCATCTAAGGGTTATTACATAGGTTACAAACTCACATTAGCCATAGAATATCCTTCTTTGAGGCCAGTTGCTTTTCTACTTCAACAAGGATCGCCAAGTGACGCCAAAAAAAATCTATGAAAAAATCTTAGAAGAGTTAAAAAGGAGAAGAATAGCCAGAAATGGGGATAAAATTATCTTTGACAGAGGATATTACACATACTCTCGCGTAAAAACTTAAAAAAGGAGAAATTAATAGGTATGTTGACTTATCCACTGTCCATATTCAATCGCCCTCATCCTGAGAAGGAAAAGAAATTTTTTAACCGTCTAGCTAAGGATTTAATCAATATTCTTGATAATTGGAAGGAATATCAGCCCATAAGGGGCATGATAGAGGATATATTCAAATTAGCGAAAGATGCTTTCTCATTAAGGAAATTACACCGCTACACAGAGCGTTCAATTGGAAAAATCATTTGTTTGAATGTACTTTTGGTGGGAGTAGTAGTATTGCTTGGTTTTAACTCAAAGGAGGATTTTCAGCGGATGGCTGAATGGTAAATGTTGGAGGGGGCTAAATTAGAGAATTGTCCACGTAATGCCATGCTGAAAATGGTCGCAATTTGGTAACATTTTATAGTATGATATAGAAAAAATCGAAAAGTTTATAAGGTAAAAATCAAATGGAAAATATTAGGAAAGTAATAAGGAATGAAACCATGAGCAATATAACCATATGTGACGACGGCTACAGACCGGTCATCGCATACAATGAAGTTAATAATGAATATCTTGTTGTATGGATGTATTCTTACTGTGATCCAGCGGATGATGCGACAATTTTAAGGGATATTTACGCTCAACGGGTAAGAAGTTACGGAGCACTCATCGGTGATAGGATCACCGTCGCTAAAGAAACTTCAACGCGGACAGTCTTGCCGGGTGCAATAGCAAACGTAGTATACAATAGAGCCGCTAACGAGTATCTAGTCATATGGGACTACCAGTATTCATGGACCGAGTTCACCATTCGAGCCCGGCGGGTGTCGAGTGATGGTAGACTTGTCGGTAATGAGTCCTCTATTTCCACTCACCTGAGCGATGAAAGTCGTTCAGTTATAGCCTACAACAGCAGAGACAACGAATATCTGTTTGTAAGGGAATCCGGGTGGCCGAACAGAGAACACGACATTATTGCCCGTCGGGTGGCGAGTGATGGTAGACCTGTCGGTACGCATTTCAATATTGCCACTTCACTGAAGAATGAAACTCGCCCAGTTATAGCCTATAACAGCAGCGCTAATGAGTATCTGGTTGTATGGGAATACTGGTACTCGGACACTGACCTCGACCTTCGTGCCCGTCGGGTGGCGAGTGATGGTAGACCTGTCGGTACGCATTTCAGTATTGCCGTTTCCCAGAAGAACGAAACACGCCCAGCTATAGCCTATAACAGCAGCGCTAACGAGTATCTGGTTGTATGGGAACACCAGCACTCGTTAAGAGACGTCGACATTCATGCCTGCCCTGTGGGTTCTGGTGGAGATGTCGGTGATTCTTTCACTATTGCCGGAACCTTGGAGAGCGAAAATCTTCCAGTTATAGCCTACAACACCAAAGCTAGCGAGTATCTGGTTGTATGGGGGTCATATTCATGGCCAAGCGCCAAAATCATAGGTCAGCGTTTAAAGGATGGATGAACACCTGCATAAACATTATGCTGGTGACAGTGAGGTCATACCCCATCTACAGGCTGTCCCACAAATCAATTATAGAAGTTTATTATACATAAAGACAATGACCGTAAATCAACATAAATCGAAAGTTCATGACACGGCAGAGGAAATGTGAATAAAAATATAAAGATAAATGGCTGAAACACAATTACTGGAAAAAATCGCAGATGATGTATCCTTTTTAAGGGATAGAATAATCCATATAGAGGAAGAATTGAATGAAATAAACAGCGAACTGCATGAGGTCAGACCAGAGTACACGGAGAAACTAAAAAGGATTGACAGAGGAAAATTCCTTACGAGAGAAGAATTTGAGAAGGAATTAGAAGAATAACACAATGGCATATCTTGATCTCTACAGCGAAGAGTTAACAAAGAAACTGAAAAAGATTAAAAATAAAAACAGAAAACTCTATGACGTTATAGATAAGAAGATTGCGGAGATTATCCAGCATCCTGAACGATACAAAGAATTGAGACATGATATGAAGGAATTCAGGAGAGTGCATATCCAAAAGTCATTTGTCCTAACCTTTAAAATTGATTTAGCAAAAGAGATCGTGAAATTTGAGGATTTTGATCATCATGATAAAATTTACAAAAGAAGGTATTGATTTCAAATGCCTTCTTCGTCAACTTCACATCTGAGAATGCAGAATGCAAATAACCCCTCCTTTTTAACAAACACAATAAAATAAACTTTGAACTTAACTCTGAGGTTTTCTCCAGTGTTGAAAACTTACCCTTTTTACAATATCGAAGAAGTGTCGACTTATTGACAAGCCTAGATTGGTCGCAAAATGGTCAACAGGGCCGGAGAGGGGAGATAAGAAAAAGTGGTGATAACAGGATTAGGGGGATTTGGATGGATTATATAAGAATAAGCATAAGGTCAAGTTCTGTCATTTCTATGAGCATTACCATCCAAAGGTGATTTTTATTGATGATAAGGTTGTAGTGATCAGATCTTATAACTACCGTTATACTGCTTTCTCGACTAATAGGGAAATATCAATGCGTATAGTTTCTGGATATGTAGCACGGTATGTGCGAAACCGGACAATTGTCAGCCGTCAGATATGCGGCTACAACGGAAAGAAAGTTATATCAACATATTAAAATACAGACGATAGTTAGGGTAAGAACAGAAGCATTTTTGGTGAGTGTGCATAGTAGAGTTAGATAGACTGGAAATTGAGAAAAGCTACTGAACGTTTTAAATGCTATGCTTTTCTCTGTATCTCCAAGCGCGGATAAAATTCTAAGGAGGGGGATAAAAAAAGATGGCGAAGAAGATGGCGACAAAGGTGTTGTTTTGTTTGGTTGTGATTGGAGCTATGCTGCTCATAGTTGCAAGTATAGGGTCTGCGAGTGGTTTAGAATTAATTCTTGAGGACGATTTTGACACATATACATCAGGATCTTTTCCGTCATCTGGTGGTTGGAATCTCAAATATAATGGTTATGGGAACACATACCAAAATGTTGATAATTCTCAATCAGTCTCGTCACCAAACTCTTTAAAACTTGAAGGGAAAAAGAATTGGGCTGCCATGGCTGACCATGCTTTGTCTGAAACTCCGGATCAAGTTGTATTTGAAGCAGATGTAAAAGTTACCCGACCCGATGGTGGAACCGATGGTTGGGCGAATGCCTATGTAGTCCTTGTAGATCCTGATGTGGGATGGGGCGCCCATTATGGGAGTATCGTGTTTGGGGCGGACCAATTGATTAATGGTAAAATCTCCTATAATTTTGATCAGTGGTACCATGTAAAAGCAAAAGTAGATATGCTAACTAGGAAAAACGATGTTTGGATAGATGATGTGTTTCTTGGTACATTCGACATTACAAGCGAGGGATATTATAAGAGTATCCGATTAGATGCCGACAATAGTGGGCATACTCGTGCATGGTTTGATAATGTGAAGGTTTATTATGGTGATAAAGTAGATTTACCTGATCTCATAATCCCGGACATCTCATGGAGCCCCCACAGTCCAGCTAAGGGAGATACAACAACCTTCACGGTCAAAACAAAGAACAAAGGCGAAGGCGATGCAGATGCTTTTTACATTTACTATTACATAGATGGCAATAAAAAAGACTCATACTATGTGAGCGGCGGCTTGGATGCTGGCAAAACAAAAACCACCTATTTCTCATGGGAAGCAGATAAGTGTGGAAAGGTACAGATGAAGGCCAAGGCAGATGCGACTAATGCTGTGACTGAGAGCGATGAGGGGGATAACACAAAAATTAGGACAGTGAATGTTGAGTGCCCTATACCTGATTCTGACGGTGACGGCATTCCCAACAATATAGACAACTGCCCGAATACACCAAATCCGGATCAGGAGGATACTGATGGGGATGGGATAGGGAATGCGTGCGAAGAAGATTTTACGTTCGTGCACATGACGGATGTTCACATTGGATACTACCCGTATCCATTAGGAAGTGCAGATGACATGGTAGAATCTATAGAAAAGTTTACAGACACACTTCAATCGGTAAAAACACACGATCCTGACTTCATTCTGAGTCCAGGCGATCTGGTTGAATATAGCAATCCTGACTTTTTCAAAGCTTATTTAGAAATATTAAAAAGTATCGATGTTACGGTATTCAATACTCCTGGAAATCATGATAGACGTGATGCTATTCTTGTAGGTGAGAATCTTGCATATTATAATGAAATTATACAGCCAATTAACGAGGCAAATACACCAAAAATCAATGCTTTTGGATATTTTGACGATTACTATTTTGATTGGAGAGGATATCGTTTTATCGGATTGGATTCTGGTAAAGATACTAGTGTAGCGGATCCCGCTAAACTTGGAATTGATCTTGCGGATATAATCATAAATCTTCACAATCCAACAGCCCTTCCCTACAAGATATTGTGTGCATATACAAAATTAAGAAGCTCAACTCCAGAAGGTGATGGCATTTACCCGGACCAAATAGTTAATTTAAACATTGATATGGAATCAGATATTCCAAAAATTATTTTTATGCATCATCCTGTAATTGACGATAAGAACGACAAAGAACCGAATGATTACGCTGATCCCGTTTTCGACAGTTGTCAGAAGAAATATGGTGGGAATGATGCCTGTATTGCAAATTTTAGGTGCGAGTTCATAGATTATTGCGTCGATAAGAATGTTGAGATGGTTCTTACAGGACACAATCACAAAGATTATGTAAAGACAGTTTCTAATGATCTCGGCACTCATGAAACCCAGTTTATCCAAACAAGAAGTGCTACAAAAGGTGAACATGGGTATCGAATTATCAACATCAATGAAGGGATAATTTCGCACACGTCAGTAGATACTCCTACTAATTTCGGTCATGTTGATAAGTCAACGTTTACTTTATCGGCGGCTAATTGGCCGGGACAAAAACAGACATCATATTTTGGTATTAGTGTGTATGACACGTCCAATCGACATGCAGGAGTGAACAGAGAAGGTAAATACTCGCGTGAAATTCCAGATTCATACTACACGGGTTATTATGATAGCCCTCCTACGGACACACCGCAAGTTCTTGTGGTTTATCCTAGTAAACCATTAGACGTCCGTTATCACCCGGTTACACCTTCGGCGGGAGTCTCATGCATGATTCATGAGGCACCCACACAGCCAGAGGAAATATACTTAAACTTCTCGATTCGTCATCACACTGAAACTGAAATTATTGAATACAGATATGATAATGTTGGTTTAACTGATGACTCGACCGCGAGTGTTGATCTTACGTCGCCGGTTCCCGACTATACTATGGAGGTCGATTATTATGGTGATGGTTCAGAAATTACGAAAATAGAACCGGATAGAATCAAAACCAGGGGGGCAGAATCCCCAGCCCACAACCACAACCTAACACAGGCACCGACACCATTCACCATCACAGCATGGCCAAGCTCATCGTACTATCATATAGGGAGTCAACCCTGTATTTATTTCTATGTAAGCAAGCCATGCTGGGCACGAGTAATCTACATAAAACAAAATAGTACTAGTGTCAGGAGTGAACCAACCTACGTTAGTGCAGGCACGCATAAAGACATAGGCCCAGTAGTAGGGTATCCAAAAGGTAAAAGATCTGTGATTGTAGATGGATGGACGGGCAGCGGTGAATATGCAAGCACCACAGCAGACTATTTTGTGGGTTAGGTAGTTGACCCACAAATTTTTATTTTTTTCTATTAGTCTTGTTGCTAATTATCAGAATTTAATCGACTGGCGCAGCGTTTCGGTCTTGAAATAGAAAAAGAAGGGTGGCGTAGATACGAGAGGGGATTTGAAGGGGGGAATAGAGAACGGAAAATCTGGGGCGTAAGAATAGGAAATTTGAGAAGTTCCACAGAAAAATTATTTTCCATTCTCGTTTATTTCAAGTGTTATCCAACTTTCAGCATTTCAGGGCTATTATTTGATCTCAACAGGTCTAATGCATGCCGCAATGTCCAGAAATATTCCCTAAAATAATAATTCCGCAACAAGTCTAATATTTATATAGAGCGAGATTCTAATAGGAAAATATGCCAGAATTGGTTACAATTCAAGACTTATACGAAACGCTGAAGAGAATAGAAGAGAAAATGGTAACACGAGAAGAGGTGGAGGCCCTCATTGATTCGGTTGAAATTCTTAATAATCCAAAAACGATGGAAGCACTTCATAAAAGCGACCAAGATATCGAAGCGGGTCGTGTTAAAGAAGTTACTTCCGTCAAAGAGTTGCTTGACGAGCTGTGAACATGACTTGGGTAGTAAAACGAACAGACACTTTTTTAGAATCACTAAAGACCATCAAGAAGAACAAGAAAGCCCTTGAAGAGCTGGATAAGAAAATCAAACGGCTACAAGAGGACCCATTGCACGTTGGTGGTTGGCTTTCCAGTGAGTTACATGCCAAGAAGGCAACAAGAATAACAAAGAGATATCGTCTCATTTTTACACCTGACAAAGCAGAGAAAATAGTCTATCTCAATTGGATAGACCACCGAAAGCATGCCTACTGATTACCCAGGATTCTTCAACTTGCCACTTTTAGCAGCATCAAAATTTTTCATCCTTGGCCCAAATACTTGAGTAAAATATTTCTAATACTTCGAGTCTTTTGCTAAACCTTTTCTTTCAGAAAAGGTTTTTGGTCGCAAAATGCTACCTTTTTATTGATGATTGATATATATTAATAGACCCCATGTCCCATAACCAAAAACTAAGAATCGCAGCAGGCGCAATATGCCTCCTGATATGCACCTTTGGCGCTTTTGCATATGCAGAGCCACAGCCTCTACTCGCTGACTGCACTACGAAGCTTAACGAACAGCCAACAAACCACAACCCCGCATACACGGATCAACTTGTAAAAGAACCGCCAATTACCGTTGACCTTGAACATGACTTCGAGGAAGAACAAGAATGGATCGAGAACATACTTACCGTTACAAACCCGCGTGACGTTGCTGTAATAACGAAAATCGCACTCACTTACACACCGTTTATATGGAGCAATGGCGCATGGACGCTAGGAAAAGAGAGAACAGCAATAACAATTGACGATGTTGTAGTTGCTCCACATGCCGCTGTTCACTTCACGGTGCCCGTGAAAGCGGAACGAACAACAGAAAAAGGTATTTATCGTGCTATCCCACGGTTGATTTCAGTAGATAACTGGAATCAATCAGTGCCGGCTTATAAGTCTGTGATTGTAGTGAACCCAGAGAAGATTTGGGAGAAGGAATCAGATGCCCCTGGCGGATGTGCAGATAGAAGAGATAACGATGGCGACGGCTGGGTTGACTTGAATGATACCGATTGCCCACTATCATGTAATTGTGACGATGCGGATAAATATAGCAAGGTCAAATTTAAGTTTAAGATTAAGGTTTACAATCGTGAAGGCGACAGGATTCTTGTGGATTGCGAAACAGAGAAATACTGGACTGCTAAGGCGTTCTTCCCTTACTCCTGGGGCCCGCCGTGGGTAAAAGTTACTCATTCGAGTATACAGAAAGGCTCAAACTTTCCTGCTTCTGACTATTGCGATGAGTTGGAGTATGGGGGATATAGCGATTGGATTCTACCCGATAAGGATACATTATTGGATTTTGCCAATTCCGGTTTTGTCCAGGATACTGAAACATATTGGAGCTCAACGCCGGCAAATGAAACTCTTGCCTATAATGTTTGCTTTGATACGAAGCAGCAGATAGCAAAAAGAAGAACAAAAGATCTATGTGTTCGGTGTGTTCGGGGGTGACAATGGTCGCAATTTGGTCTTTTTATCTTATGGTTGTGATTTGATAAACAGAGCGGAAAATGAAGAACACCAAAAGATGGATTGTTGTGGGGATATTGTGTATGGTGCTGGCAGTGGTGGGGATTGTTGCTTATTCTTCGGAAGTACATCCTGTAGATAGCGTGTCAACAGATCCTGAAGCGCTACCTTTTCTTAGCTCAAATCTGACGAACTTAAGTTCTTTTGTAATCGATGAGAGAGGCGAGAGCGAAACTAGCGAGACTAGCAATAGAGCAGTTGAGCTCTATCTCGAGCATCAGAAAAACATTGTAAACGCAAGCGGATGGAACGAATACATTATTAGCATTACAAACCCGAACGAGGAGAATATACAGAAAACAATCTATTTAGAGGGGACACGATATAACTGGGACGCTACGGGCTGTTGGGTACGTGATTCTGACTTCGATGGTAAAATTGTTGCGACCCTGGAGAATATGACGGTGCACCCCGGGGATACCGTTCAGGTTACGGTGCCTGTGCAGCTCGAGGCAACGGGCGAGAGGAATATTTATATCTTTGAGGTGAGGGGTGAGGTGGGGTAAAGACTGCCTCAAGCTCTTCAGAAACATTTAAGAAACGTTTTATCAAACACGCGTTTCTTTGATCAAACTTTCTTTCTGAAAGAAAGGTTGCGGGTAGACAGCACAGGAGGGATTTTAACCCTCTGGCTGATTAGGCTACGATGCACAGCCCACCATCGGAATAAATTCCGAGGCGTCCTTCCGGCGTGTGTGCATACATTCTATTTTAATAAAAAGGGACTAAATCCTCCTTTAATCTCCAGATTAGCGATTGGCAACGTTAACCGGAAACTTCGTGAAAGGATTTAGGGATGCTGATGCTCAGACTTTAAGTACTTAGAAGCGATGGCGCGGATGTAGTCCACTTGATCCTTGGCCTCAATCTCTTTCAGTTTTGCCCGTGCTTCCGATGTATTGATCTTGCCGAGCGCATGTGCCACAAATTTTCGGACATGGGGAGATGGATCGTTTACGTATTCGAGAACACCCGCCAACGCCTCATTTGTGCCCAATCTACCCAATGCATCAATGGCGCTGATACGTCCTGCTTCGTCCAAACGAGGAAGGATGCGGCGTATATCCGCTACCGGGGCAGGATCGCCCCATCTGCCCAGAGCGTAGATGGCTTTGGCGCGGTGCTTTGGGTTGATTGATGGATCCAGTGAAAGAAAGGATTGCAATGCTTCAAAATCCCCCTTCTTTTTCTCTTTGAGCACATGTTCGAGATCATGCGCACTATCAGATTCAAGCGCCCCAAGTAGTTCTTTTGATATTTTTGTCATGTTTTACCTCCATAAGTTATCTACAACCCCTCATATCGGGATCATCGTGAATCCGACGGCATTGCGCATTTGTCAGGTCAGGCGGAAGATTGATAATGTTACCTGTACCGGAGGTATGACAGGGGTTCCCAAGCATTAGATTCTCGGTATCACACTCATGCGGATTATCTCCTACTACATGGGTCAATTCGTGAGCAAATGTCCAGGGGCTTGCCCCTGATCCAACCCAAAAACCCCTCCGCCCAGGAGGGTGGGCTGCGCATCCGGCCCAGGCACCATCGCCAAAGATATAATAACCCACGATGGGCGCCCCCATACCTCTGCCAATGTCAAACAGTTCATCTTCTTCATCACTTACGCTGTGGCCACTGCCCCAACAATCGTCCTGATCCAGCCATAGTAGATGTGGACGGTTCACAGTGATGCTGCCCACGCAATACACCCAACAGTCACATTCATTCTGGTAAACTTCGTTGGCGTTGTCCAGGTCTCGTTGCAGGTTCGGACTGGCACCTTGAATCGTTACCAATGCTATTCGAACAAATGGTTTATTCTGGATTAAATCTAACTGGTCCTTCAACGATCGAGTCTGGTTGTTATTGCCGTAAACACCAAAAATGTCTTCTAGCAGCGAGAGCGAGGCTGATTTCCCGAGACAGTTTGAAGCTACTGATCGTATACTTATTGGTGGCATATTTTTTCTCCTAACAGTTCATTGTAGTGCAGCTAAGATTGGGATCATCCCTTTACCTTCTCTTAGCGAGCGTAACGCTTTACCTATCACTGCACCGAAAGTTTTCAAAGGATCGCTGGCTTTCATTGCATAACCAGGAGTAGAGGAAGAGGTAAGCAAATCGCCAACTTCGATAGGTGAATATTGTGCATCGACCTTGCAGTAAACCTTGCCCATCAAAGCGACTGGGATCCGGTTAGTTTCCGCAGGTTTCTTATCTAAGACAATTCCTGCTTTATAGTCACCAGCACCAGACACGACACCTACAACTTTCTTATCGTAGGCTTCTGTACTTTGGTGCAATGTATCTTCTTGATCGAGCACCATAACCGTTCCTGGTTCAATCTCCTCAGATTCTGCTACCCCGAATTCTTCAGCACAGTCTGCGTTTTGTAGGATTATATCACCTGAGTCTCCATCTAGATGAATGGTCCTTCTTCCTTGACGGTTAGATACGAAGACGTCGCCGTCTCGACCATCGCCTCCTACCTGGATTTCACCCTTGACGTCAAGCGTTGCTGCAGGCTCCATCGTTCCGATGCCGACATTGCCGCCCATTATTGCCAATTTATTTGAATTACCCTTAGCCATCCCAATCCAAGCACTATATTGAGGCTTAGTTTCATCTCCAGTTCCTTCTTGTTGAAATTGGATTCTTGGAGGGTCATCAAAATCGCTCAATTTTAAAAGCGGTGCATTCTGTGGACCATATTCCGCAAAAATACGTCCACCATCTCCACCCGGGCCAAAGCTAAACCATCCACCTGGCACATCAAGTTTGTATTGTGGGTTCGTCGTCCCGATGCCTACGTGGCCGTCTTTCGTCATGCTCAATACAGGAAGATAATTATTGCCAAATTCACTACCAGGAGCTCCTGTATTAACATCAAAACGCAGGTTTCCGTTGTCCAGTGGCATGCGCCACAATCCTCCCTGATCTATCGGCCTTCCAGTCTCACGGAAAGATAAAGGAATAGAACTGTGTTCAATCATAACACGACCAAATTTCGGATTCAGCGTTCCGATGCCGACATTGCCGCCCATTATTGCCAAATTGTTTGACTTACCATTATCCATCCCAATCCAAGCACTATATTGAGGCTTAGTTTCATCTCCTGTTCCTTCTTGTTGAAATTGAATTCTTGGAGGTTCATCTAAATCGCTCAATTTTAAAAGCGGTGCAGACTGTGGGCCATATTCCGCAAAAATACGTCCACCATCTCCACCCGGGCCAAAGCTAAACCATCCACTCTTCCCATCCAAGTGAATCTTTTCTATCCTAGCACTATTTCGCACGCGCACATCGCCGTCCACACCATTGCCACCCAGTAAGATGTCACCATCGTCCCCATCTAACGTAATTGTGGCCTTTTTAGAGGCATCATTCAGTACCTCAACCTTTCCAGAAAATTGCTCGGTCATTTTTCTTTCCTCCTTTATAAGTCACATACCCCGTACTTAAGAGGCTGTCTCACAATTGACTTTAATTAGTACGATAGTTTATATATACTTAAACCTTTGCTAAATTTTCCTCGATCCTTTTTTAGTCTATGCATTCTACTACATCCTCTACTAGTCTACAAATGTGGTCTTCTTCGATTAAGTCAGCTATAGTCTGGGGAAATAGCCAATTTCGGTTACGGAGTCTTCTTATGAATCCCATAATGTTAAAATGTGGTTGAAAGCGTATAAAAGTATCGGAAAATTGTTTAAATATGGGAGAGCCTCTATAAAAATAGTAAGAATAGCACAGCACATTAGATAACACAGCATATATGCTACGGGCTCCGCCCTTGCCCTTCGGGACATTGCCGAAGGCAACGTCGTATATGCGGGGGAGGTTAACAAGCGTTTAATCTTCAAGTTGTCGCTTTTAGCAGCATCAAATATTTTTCATCATTGGCTCTTGTACTCGGGTAAATATATGTTTAATAGTTCGAGTTCTCGGCTTACAGGTATTCTTGTCCACCAATTCTTTGGATGAGGCAGACTAAAGCCTTCGTTCCCCTCATCATTGGCTTTATAAAGACAAAGAATTTTACAAGGTGCCGCTAAACTATCCTTTTGCTAAACCTTTTCTTTGAAAGAATGAAAATTGAGAAAAGGTATTGAACGTTTTAAATGCTCTGATTTTCTCACTATTTAAGGCATATGAGAATATAGAACTAATTAATATGGGATCAATAGAAACCGTTGCTGAGGAAGAAATATTATCCAAGATAAAAAGTTTAGGGAACAGGGAGATAAGAGAAGTGATGGACTTCATTGATTTTATTCGAGAGAAGGAGAGGGCGGAGCCATTTCTTCGCTACATAAAAGAGAAGGCGGATAGGACGATTACTCTTGCTCAGGTTCGGCAGGAGTTATCTTCAATTAAAGGTAATCTATCGGAGATTATTTCCAGGCAACGTGAAGAGAGAGGATGAAAACCTATTTTTTAGATACTAGCGCTTTGGTCAAACGGTATCATCAGGAAGTAGGCACCGATATTATCGATGAAATATTTGGAGAAGAGGGTAAAGTGCTATTCATTTCCGACCTTAGCATTATCGAATTCCATTCAGCTATTGCTCTGAAAGTCAGGACGAGGGAAATTCCCAGGGATGCGTTTTTTCATCTTATCGGGCTCTTCTCTAATGAACTCGATATGGGGTTATATCAAATAAAGCGGATAGATGAAGAAGAGAAGCAGGAAGCGGTAAAATTATTGACTAATTATGGATTTGACTATGCTCTCAGAACGTTGGATAGCTTGCAACTTGCAGCTATGGAATCCGTAGGAAAAGAGAAACTGGACTGGGTTGTCTGCGCGGATGCAAGATTTTGCGAGTTAATTCGATTGGATGGCTTTCACGTTATTAACCCGGGAAAAAGCGGAAGGCTACCCGGAAGTTAATTCAAGTCCTTTGCTAAACCTTTTCTTTCCAAGAAACCATCTTTGGTCTCAAAATGCTACCTTTTTTATTGATGATTGATATATATAAATTAATAGACTCAATGTCCCGAAACCAAAAACTAGGAATTGCTGCGGGCGCTATATGCCTCCTGGTATGCACCTTTAGCGCCTTTGCATATGCAGAGCCGCAGCTTCCGCTCGCTGACTGTACTACTGAGCTTAACGAGCAGTTGACAAATCACAACCCCGCATACACGGACCATGTTGTAGAAGAACCGCCAATTACCGTTGACCTTGAACATGATTCCAAGGAAGAAGAATGGATTGAGAACATTATTACCGTTACAAACCCGCGTGACGTTGCCGTAACAACGAAAATCGCACTCAATTACATACCTTTTATCTGGAGCAATGGCGCATGGACGCCCGGAGAAGCGAGAACAGCAATAACAATTGATGATGTTGTAGTCGCCCCACATGCCGCTGTTCAGTTCACAGTACCGGTGAAAGCGGATCGAACAACAGAAAAAGGTATTTATCGCGCTATCCCGCAGTTGATCTCAGTAGATAACTGGAACCGATCAGTGCCGGCTTATAAGTCTGTGATTGTAGTGAACTCAGAGAAGATTTGGGACAAGGAATCAGATGCCCCTGGCGGATGCATGGATAAAAAAGATAACGATGGCGACGGCTGGATCGATGTAAATGACACCGATTGCCCACTATCATGTAATTGTGACAATGCGGATAAATATAGCAAAGTCAAATTTAAGTTTAAGGTCTACAATCGTGAAGGCGACAGGATTCTTGTGGATTGCGAAACAGAGAAATACTGGACGGTTAAGGCATTCTTCCCATACTCCTGGGGCCCGCCATGGGTAAAAGTTACTCATTCGTGCATACAGAAAGGTTTTGACTTTCCTGCTTCTGACTATTGCGATGAGTTGGAGTATGGCGGATATAGCGATTGGATTCTGCCTGATAAAGATACATTATTGGATTTTGCCAATTCTGGTTTTGTCCAGGATACTGAAACATATTGGAGTTCAACGCCGGCAAATGAAACTCTTGCACACTGTGTTTGCTTTGACAAGAAGCAAACAATAGCGGAAAGAAGAACAAAAGATCTCTGTGTTCGGTGTGTTAGAGGGTGAAGATGGTCGCAATTTGGTCTTTTTATGGTGCAGTAGTGATTTGATAAACAGAGCGGAAAATGAAGAACACCAAAAGAGGGATTGTTGTGGGGGTCTTGTGTATGGTGCTGGCAGTGGTGGGAATTGTTGCTTATTCTTCGGAAGTAGAACCTGTAGATAGCGTGTCAACAGATCCTGAAGCGCTACCTGTTCTTAGCTCAAATCTGACGGATTCAAATTCTGTTGTGATCGACGAGAGAAACGAGAGCGAAACTAGCGAAGCTAGCAATAGTGCAGTTGAGCTCTATCTCGAGCATCAGAAGAATATTGTGAACGCAAGCGGATGGAACGAATACGTTATTAGCGTTACAAACCCGAACGAAGTGGATATACGTAAAACAATCTATTTAGAGGGGACACGATATAACTGGGACGCTACAGGCTGCTGGGTACGTGACTTGGACTTCGATGGTAAAACCGTTGCGACCCTGGAGAATATGACGGTGCGCTCAGGGGATACTTTTAAGGTTACGGTGCCTGTGCAGCTTGAGGCAACGGGTGAGAGGAATTTTTATGTCTTTAAGGTGAGGAATAAGGAGGGCTGAAGACAGCCTCATGCTCTTCAAAAACTTTTAAGAAAAGTTTTATCAAAAACCCGTTTCTTTGATCAAACTTTCTTTCTGGAAGAAAGGTTGCGAGTAAACCGCACAGGAGGGATTTTTACCCTCTGGCTGATTAGGCTACGAGGCACAGTCCACCATCAGAATAAAATCCGAGGCATCCTCTTTGTCCCATCTCGCTATCTCGTTCAATACTTCTATTACTATCTCCCCTTCTGTTCTGAGGTCGTCTCCTCATCTACTGCACACCGCTAACTAGGTGAGAAGTAAAGCGAACAGCCTGAATTTTAACTCTACTTGGCCCCGATCCGCATTGGCACCAAGGGCTTTTCTTTAGGTCCTTGAGCTAATCCTATTCATCATTTTCATCGATCTACTTTTCTACCCTTGAAGGACACATTCTACAAAATGACCACAGAGATATACACAGACAAATACCCCAAATTCATCCATATCGAATACATTAACATTACAATAACACATTACCCATTCCTTCATTGATACTTCCTTTAGCCCAGGTACTGGTATAGTTTGTAGACCCTTAATGAAATCTTCAACTGACACGGGGCTGGTGTCAAGTTTTTCTATGTCGACTCCTTCTTCCTTCCACGCGGCTTTTAGAAAAGGCCCGTAAATAGGATGCTTGGAAGATACTCTACTAACACCCACACCTAACAAACTCAATCCCACGACCTGAGACTTCTCGACTTTTACGCTCACTAAGCAAACTTGGCCACCTAATTCAAATGCCCCAATTTCTAACTCACCAGAAACAACCTTCGCAGGATCAATATAAAAAATATTTCGAAGAATCCTGACAGGCAATGTGTAGCTCTTGCATTCCAACGAAATATTGGCGTTAAGAACGGTGACTTTCTCTACGCTAGTCTTACCTTCCTTTTCCTTAGTCATTTTATCATCTACTCCTTTTGATTTTTGTTTAATAATTTATATATATAAAGCTTTTCTGTTTTTTCCTAAGTCGCAGAGTAGAAGGAGGTCTTACGACCTCCATCCCCTCATCGAACCGTACGTACGGATTTCCCGTATACTGCTCTCCTTTGGCGTTGCCCCATTGCAAGGAGTGAGATCAACCTTCTCTTCCCACCAACCTCCAACAAGCTGTTTCAATACACAAACCTTTTCGACTATCAGCGTGGCGTCTTTCTCATGAAATACCTTCGCTGATCTCCTACTTGATTTGTGCATCTATCTCACCGGTTCTTCAGTTTCGCCAGAGCAGGACCCTTTCGCATCAACCTTTTAGAAAAAGCTTGACCAAAAACGCTTCGCAGTCCGTCCGACTTCTCGCATCGCATCATTTCGGCTTACCCATCAGGTTATACATTCCTTACCTCTTTCGAGGACGATACGAGACCTCCCTCGGCCGCCTAACCCTCCTTTCGCCTTCATCTCGACCGTAAGCAGACATGCTAGCCCTCTATGGGAATCTCCCGTTTATGGGGCCGCGATTACATACGGTAAGTCCGTCCCCATAGAGACATCGAACTTCCCCAAGTGGAGGGAGGGTCGTCGCTTAGCATATCCCACCACTGGTTCGCTTCTGCTTCGGGCTAAAGACCGCCTCAGGCTCTTCAGATTCCCCCTCGCGAGGGACACCCTGCCACTGTTGGCCACTGCACCGATACGGGTAAACCGCACAGAAGGGATTTTAACCCTCTTGCTGATTAGGCTACGAGGCACAGTCCACCATCGGAATAAATTCCGAGGCATCCACATTCTCAGGCTTATCGAAGCCACCTGAATAGCGGTTTAGGCGTAGCGAAGCCGCAAATCCGCATTATGCATTGCTAGAGCACTGCGATTCTTTCCTGTGACTCTATTACCAGCTAATTCCAGCCGAAACGGTCACTTCGGTTTTGCCTTCCGAATTGATTTTGCCAGAAATTTTGGTTTCCCATTTTATATCTGATTCTTCCTGAGCACGGATGATTGCCGGCAGTGTCACACCACGGTGGAGGTAGCCAACCGGGTCCATTCGAAAATCCTTAGCAAATTGGTCATCCTTGGAGATTCTCTCTGCCAATTCGAGTATACTCTCGGGATCGAATGGCCCCTCCATAGATTCCATTCTAATATTCCCTTTTTCTCGCAGTTCCGCCTCAAACCGTGGATCAAATTCTTCCGAGGGTACACGCTGCCAAACATCACGCGAAAGTTCAGTAAGTAGAGCCTTCATCGGGTCGTCGAGGTAGAGTCTACGGAAGGTACTATCCTTTCGGCATTTCGTATAGAGTTCACGGAACCACTGGACAATATCTCCTCTCACGGTAACTTGAGTCATAACAAGGAACGAGGGATGCCACCTCGGCAACTCCATATTCTCTTCCTCTTGTCTCTCTTCCATGGATACTTCCTCCTCTTTTTCAGGCGTTTTTTCATGTCCTCTTTCCACATCTTTCATTTTTCTTCTTCTCCTTCATTAAGTCACTATACCCCGTACTTAAGTAGGCCTGTACTTAAGCACGAGAGCCTATGACTTATTTTGTAAACATATTATTTATAGGCCTATAAAAACTTTTCTATTTTTCTCGTAGATTAGAGCGCTTTATTTGCAACACCGAAATACCGATAATTACCGTGATCAGAACAACGCTAACCCCTACTACAACCATCATTATGTCACTCTTGCCCGACACGGGCACTGGCGTAGACTCCGGCGCCACAGGTTGCGCAGCAACCACAGGCGCAATTGGCACAACTTCCTCCCCTAGAATAGTATAACTAAAGGTCCTGGATTGGTCACCATACTTCAACGTAATCGGAATAACAACGTCCTTGGTTCGCGATAGAGGCTGCAAACGGAAAGTAGCATGCTTACCAACCACGCAATTCAACCCGATGACTTTGTAATTCGCGGCGCCGTAACGGACATCGCCCTCAGACAGTTTGACCGGCACCGATCGCTCCAACGTGATCTCCGAATTTTGTGAGGTTATAACATATACCACGATTGAGTCATCGAGGTCTGTAACTTGGACCCGGTGCGTCATTTCAACGGCAGAAACGTGAAAAACGACCATTTGTAGCATAATAATAGTACAAATTAACGTCAAAATAACCGATTTTTTGACTTTTGATTTAGGATCAGGTACAAAAGTTCGTTTTCCCCCCTTTTCCCTGTCCATTTTACGTTTATCTCCTAAAGCCACATAATTAGATGATAGTTTATACCATAATAATGTGACATTTTAGTTACATAATTTGGTGCTTAATTATAACATTATAAAGCTATAATTTAACGGCAATTTGCTTTTTTTAAGGGTCGTATTGTATGCTTAGGTACAGAAATTGGATTCCCCCCCCTTTCACCCCCCTTTCCCTGTTGAAATGTGTTTTTTAATTGTTATACCTAAGGGTATTAATTAAAGTACACACAGAATAATATGAATAAATAAATATACGGGGAGTATAGACGTAGAGCCCCCTACGTAGGATTCTTTAAGGGTGAAAGAACCCTATAACCTAGCCTTTTCTTTGATGTTTCTAGGGAAACAGTAGAGTAATCGTGTAAGATATGAACGTTTTGGAGAGAAAGTACCAACCCCTAGACAGGCCATGTTTTTGATGATGTAGGAAACCCCACACCATGATTTATCCCTGTATAGCTACATATAATACATAAGCCATGATGGGGATGTCGCATGCCGCGTTTGGGTTGTTTCTATACGGGTTAGTTGGCGGAATGTTTTGTGATGTAACACTATCATACCTGGCAGTTGCAGTGCTCTTCGCATTGATCCCTGATGTGGACCAACCACAATCAGCTTTGGGCATGTTCTTGTTTCCCTTATCACGATGGATCAATAAGAAATATGGACATAGGACAGTGACGCACAGTCTTCGATTTTTGGTGATTATGACTGTTGCCGCGCTACCGCTAATCTTCATCGATTGGATGTACTGGCTTGCAGTGCCCGTGGGTATATTTGCGCATCTGATGAGCGATGGGATGACAGTGAGTGGGGTACCGTTGTTATATCCAAATCCAACACCGTTCTTCTTTTTACCGGAGCGAATGTTGATTAAGACAGGATCTGTCCATGAGATAGCTTTCTTTGCGGTCTTCATGATGCTTGCGGCAATGTTTGCTGGAGTGTCTTACATAGGAGGGTCAGTATCGATAATAGCAAAGATTATGCCTTCGTTCATGAGTATCCAAAAGCAGTACATAAGCCAATACGATGGTGCGGGAGAGCGCGAGCTGTGTTATGTTTCAGGATATTACATCCCCATCTCGAAGAAGGTGGAGGGAATATGCACAGGGTCCGATGGGATTAATCTTATTGTAAAGACAAATCATAGCTATTACCTGTTGGGGAAATCAAACACGGATAAACTAAAGTTGCGAGGTGAAGGGAAGGTGAACGTAACATTATCAGAACGCAGGTTAGAAAATACGCTTGTTAGTGCACTTTATGAAGGGTACAAAGATACAGATGAACCCGTGATAGTAACCGGCGAATTACATGGTGAGTTCTACACACTTGAGAATCTGTATCCAGAAGTGATAAAAGTCAGTAGCAATAAGGTCAGTTTGAACCATGTACTTTTATCTGATCTAAATATAAATGGATATGTAGAAGTTGGGAAGGTACATTACAAAGTATTAAGTCCGGCGGGGTGATTATATGCGGGAAGAATTTAAAGCTCGGATAGAGAAGATAGTGGCAAAGCGTGAGCATGTGCTTGTGAAGGGCAAGCATGGAATAGGGAAATCATATACACTGCAAGAGCTTGCCGCTAAGAATGGGTGGCTACATTATCCATTTTGTAAACCGCCAAAGGCAGTACTAATGCTATGCCTCGAGAGCTTGTTAGAAGGTGGCAGAGAACATCAAGATTACAAGAGATTCAACCGCGAATTCCTGTACCCGCTATGCCAAAAGTTTATAGAGTTCTTGAGGAAGGAGCGAAAGAGGATAGTTATTGTACTTGATGAAATACATACGGTAACGCCACAGGCAGCATCGATTTATAATTATCTCATTGAGCTAAGCCGAAAAGACCAGCGGATAACACTCGTTGCAATTGGTACAGACCAGTATCTAACGTCAAAGATATACCGGCCGGAGATGAAACGTTTTTTCTGGGAGTTACGGGAAGTGGAAATTGCACCGATGACCGAAGAGGAAAGTAAAGGACTTGCTCGTGAATTGGAAGATGCTTGCGGCGTTTCGCTAACACTAAGCGATGAGCAGAAACTAGTTAAGCACGCAAAAGGCAATCCACTAGAAATACAGCAGCAGATAGTTAAGATAGCGCGGCAAATAGAAGAAGAGGCAGAAGAAGCCGCCTTAGCTGCCACGAAACCGACAAAGCAAAGTGCACCACACGAGCATTATGGCGGTGCAATCCGGGACCAGGCAGTAAATCTATTTCCCTTTGTACTCATAGCGCTAATAAGCGTTGTAGCGCTTCGTTACCTGTTCAGAGGTATGTCGTTACCAGAGCTTGCGGGATTGTCCGGATTCATAGGGATAATTATGCTATTTGCAGTCCGGATATTTGTATACAAGAAGGATACATTTACGTGGAGGTAGTTAGTAGATAGATGCTCGAACTAATATATTATGGATTGTTCTTGCTGCTGTATGGATTTGGTGCATGGATGTTCTTTAACGGTTTGCAGGATTACACGAAATCAATAGCAAGTAAGCCACAGCCATCTGCATCTCAGGTTGATATAGGCAACATGAAACCCGGGACAGTTTGCACCGCAAAACATCCAGGGGATATAGGTGAAATTGATAGAGATGGTCCAAGTCATGACGAACTGGGTGTGACAGAAATAGCAAATGTAGAGAGGGTGAGAATAGAACAGGAACATCGAAGTATCCTGGAGGATGTGTTACAAGAGGTATTGACAGAGCAGCCAACATCGTTTGATGCGATCTATGAAAAATATTCCGGTAATTGCACTTCACGAGAGTTAAAGAAGAGATTGGATAAGCCACGAGTGCGTAACCGCGTGAAGTCATATTTGCGTGATATGGAAAATGAAGGAAAGCTAAAGCGTGTTATGAATGTACGTGAATATTTCTACGTGGTGGAGGAAGAGGAAAATGAAGAGGTTGTTAGTGAGAGCGGGCATGTGGGGGTATTTCAAGCAAACGAACCAAACGAAGCGAGGGTGTAGTGAAACGAGAAAAGTAAACGACTGGAGCGAAATTCTTTATTTCAAGTGTTTTTTAGGTATAACGGAATTAGCATATACGACGCCGCCGAAGGCAATGTTCCGAAGGGCAAGGGCGTAAGCCCAAAGCGTATATGCTGTGTTATATGAACCCAAAGGGCACTGAGCGAAGCAGAGTGGTAATGCGAAGATGGTCATACTCTACAATCGTTTTTCTTTTTTAAATATTTTTTTAATCATTTTTAAAAGTTTAGAAAAGGATAAAAATGTCAAACCCAAGCCACCCAGTGGATATATACCAAAAAGTTCTCTTGGAATCGCAATTCTTCTCTTTCCTATATGAATAATCCAATCACCTCTTTCTCTATGTTCGATAAACTCCTCGATCTCCTCTATCTTTTTCTTTGTCAACTCGCTCTCAATATCTATGTCAAGATATGCTATCTCCTTTTTAACTAAAATGAGTTCATCATAAGTACACCTTAATCTATTTTCTAACTCTCTATAACGTTTATTTAGATAGTACTTGCTAGCTGAAATTTCTACGATGTGTTCAAGTCTCTCTCTTTCTCTTTCTAAATTGTCTATTTCCTTATTTTTATCTTTTGCCTCCGTAACTAATTTTTGTATCTCAGGGACTAATGATAACTTTTTTATCACCTCTTCAGATTTAATAGAATAAGCTCGTTGTAGAAAAAAGAAGAAAGCTCCTCCAAGTATTGCTAATATTAGCGAATATATTCCCAAGGATATAAGTCGAGCATTCAAAGAATAATACCCAATATAAATTAATCCCGACATTATGATAGCCAAGATAACATATGCTGTTACTTTTACTCCTTTGTATTGCTCACGTTCTTTCATTTAAATCCATCGAAGCTTTATTTCATATAACTTTGGTATATCCGAACATATTTCGCATATCCCTCCGATTTGGTCGAACTCCTATCATCGCTTACCACTCCTCATTCTTCACCATTATTAAGTCGCGTACACCATACATAAGTACAGGACCTACAACCATATATGATAGATGTCTAAATAAATAGGCATTATTTATAATATTAAACATAGTGCAATTTAGTTTATATAAACTAATTATTAACATGTTTACTAGTTATGAAAGCCGCAATATATGTCAGGATAAGTCCCACGTACCGGGACAAAGAAGAAACGATAACCGGGATGGCAAAAAGCATAGAAAGTGCACTAGAGATTTGCAGACGAAAAGCGCGAGGCGAAGACGATGAAATTGTAGAAGAGTATGTGGACCAATACGTAAGCGGAAAGAGCCAGGAGCATATGAAAGAATTTAAGAGGATGGTCCAGGACGCACACCGGAATCATTTTCAACGCATCTACTGCCGCCGGGTTGACAGGTTTGGCAGGAACCTGAACGAAATGATAAAGACCGAGATAGAGCTGCACAACATAGGCGTGTCGCTCTATTTCGTAGAGGAGAACATAGACACGAGTACGGAGATAGGACGGCTAGTAATGAACATTTTGAGCCATGTAGCAGAATGGAAAAGGGTCGAAATACGGGAAAATACGCAACGCGGGCGGGAAGAATTGAAACGCAAGATAGAGGCGGGACTTACGGATAAACGCTTTGGCCGTACAGCGAAGAAGATCAATTTGAGAAGCGTTATAGATATGAAGAACAAGGGCATGACGTGGGCGAATATTTCTGACTATGTAAACGTGTCAGTGCCTACGATTCAGCGTAGGCTGAAGGATGCGGGCTATACATTTGAAAGCGGGCGTGTGGTAAAAGCGTAACACTACAATGCGGTTATTTCAGTACCAAGTTAGTATATGTTTATATACTTTGCCGGCGAATAAAAAAAGAAAGGTGGATAAGATGGGAAGATTAGACGTAAGGGGAATAAGCGAAGAGACGTTAATAGAATTCAAAAGACACGTACAGAATAAATACGGTAAAATACATACCGTGTTTGGGCTGGAAGTAGAGAAGGCGCTGAAGTCATATCTCGCCACGATTGAATTTCAGGAGCGGTTAGCGAGTCCAGAGTCGCAGTGCAAAAGCACACACCTAGAGGTGAAATAATGCAGAGAGCGGAACTACATGTACGGGGTTTGAATGGAGAGGTGGTCAGTGCGTTCCGGGAGTACGTATTGAAGAAGTACGGTAAATTACATACCGTATTTGGGCTGGAAGTGGAGAAAGCGTTAAGTGAGTACCTAAAAAAGCAGGAAGAGATGGAGGCAGAAGATGATTGAAATGGTCTCATTTAAAAACCATTTTAGGAGGTGAAAAGAAGATGGGAGAAAACGAAGCATTCAAGTTGAACGTAACGCGGGATAAGATAGTAACAAAAGAGACAGTAGACTCAAAAGACGATAAAGAAGAGGAAAGGACAGTAAAACTATCAAATGGGAATGTAGAGATAACGCTACGTGGTAGTCCTGAAGTATTAAACTATTTCTACAGAGCAAAAGAGTTTTTGATAGAAGCTAAAACGCCACAACAGGTTTTGGTGTAATCGAGAGATTGTGAAGGAAGCAGAGGAGAGAGGTGATATAAATGAAACTCGAAGATCAGGTAGCGAGCTTAGAACTCGCTAAGGAACTGAAAGAATTAGGAGTAAAGCAAGATAGTATATTTTATTGGTGGAGATCCCAGGATATGGGATGGCTACTGCTATATAACCCTGCAACTATCTATCGCACAGAAGCATACTCAGCGTTCACCGTTGGGGAACTTGGAGAGATGCTGCCTTCAAATGCACATTTTTTCGTTGCAACAGAGCATTCAAAATATCTTGCATATTGTGATGCACATAAGGAAGTAGCAATCACGGAAGCAGATGCACGGGCCAAACTGCTAATATTTTTGAGAAGTGGAAGAAGTGACGGTGATATTAGAGCCAAGGAGGCTATAAAAAGGGGGATAAAAGCATGAAAGATGACAATGTTCTGCGTATTATTGAGGAAGTGGCAAG
>QENH01000167.1 GCA_003336485.1 Candidatus Methanophagales archaeon | reverse complement strand
ACACGCCTATGCCGTCTTCTCCGTCACCATTCCAGTCCCCAGCAACAGGTACGTCTGTGGACAAGCCCCAAATGAAACGATAGTCCGCAGTTCCGGCTGATTTGTCGTTCCTAAGGATCCACTGGCCATTTGTACCCACATCTCTGTACAAACCTATACCGTCTTCTCCGTTACCGTTCCAGTCCCCCGGAAATGGCACGTCTGAAGGATTGCCCCAAATGAAGCGGTAGACCATAGCTAGTGGTGTGTTTTCAGTCCGAAGAATCCACATACCATTTCTGTATACTCCGCCACCGTAACCGCTAGTCTCTTTTATCTCTACCTTGGCTTCCTCTCCATTCGCAGTAAACGTATACTCGTCCGCTACCGTGGGATTCCGCACACATTGCTTTAGGGTAACCCCCAGGCTCTCCAGATAGAAGTTCACACGCGTACAAGTTATAGTTATGTTCATATATCCGCCGTCTATCTCAGTAGGTAACTTCACCTTTACCGTTGAGTTATCATCATAGCTATCCTTCAAAGGTGATTCAAATGTAGTTGTTACACCAGGAGTATAATCCATGACCTGTCTTTTGGTCCCGTTCACTTCATCTCCGCCAATTTGGAATCTGACATATACATCCACCTTACCAGTACCAGCTGCCGTCATGATGCAAATCCCGTAAAAACCCTTTGCACCAGTCGTATTCCAAAAATTAACCGTTAATATTTCGTCACCGCTAGTAGCAGGCTCTACTGCAAGAAATCCCACCGGTATAGTTATGTTTAGCGTTTTAACCCCTGTTGTATCTACCATCATGTTGTATGTATCTACTGTACCCGCATAGCCTGTAACGGGATCCACATCAAAATAAGTAACTGTTGCAGACGCAGCCGGCATAAACGCAAACACCATAAAACCTACCATTACCGCCGCCATCACCGCTATTTTCTTACCTTCTTTTCTGTTCATACTTTTCATATTTTTTCACCTCCTATGTACTTTTAAAAAACAATCCCGTATCATATAATATTATATTCCTCTATTACCACATCTCGACCAGCTCTACTAACCGCCAAAACTACCCGCTCATAGCACAAGCAGTATTTTAATCGAAACGATAATTGAGAACGCAAATAGAAGCGGATTAATCGCTACAGACGTAACTCTTCCGAGACGTTTCGCCTTCTCATTTTCGCTCGCGCTTAACAGTTCCTTCGCTATTAGTAGCCCAATTAGTACAACTACACCAATAGCTCCGAATACCGCCGCCTGGCTAACAGCCACAGCCGTTGCGGTAGCAGTAGCAGTTGTTGCTGCGGTAGCAGTGGTCACCGTAGTCATCATTTTTCTTTATACCCTCCTTTCTTATCTATACCCTACCTTTTATTCTTATTGTCAACGATATATAAAAAGCTTTTCGATATGTGATCATATGTTAGCTTTTTGGTATATGTGCATAACATATAACCGCATAGACCGAAGTCTTGACCAACCCCTTCCGTACTATTAGCCTTAACCCGTCATTCGCTCGTATCAGATCGGCAATCTGCGGACTTGTGCTATAATAGATCTTAACGAACGATCGCCCAAACGGATTCTGCATCTGCGTTGTACATCTTCATACAGTAATCCACGCTGGCATGACCCATATGATTCACCATATTGGCGTTGTTATTCAGCCTATAGATGAGTTCATATACAGGCCAATAGTGCCCCGGATAATCCCGATCGTACAATGTATCAACAGCAAAAGGCGGCTGTGGAAAACCGGCTGTGCTATAGCCCCAATTATCGGACCCTCCTTTGACCTCATCTTTGTAGTCGCCACCCCAGGGGAACCAGCCAAGATATTCTCCAACCATCACTGCTTTGGGCAGAAATGACGCAGTTTCGTACTCTACTCTTTTCTTTACGAAATTAGTACGTTATTTCGGCGTTTCATATTATATCATTCTCCCCCCCCCAAAAAAGAGAAAGAATTACCAAAGAAATGTTTGTACGTTATATATAGATATATTAAATTAATAACACTGCCTCGGTAGCTTAGCTTGGTTGAGCGATTGACTTGTAATCAGTAGGTCGAGGGTTCAAATCCCTCCCGAGGCTTTATACGTCCACTCTGAAGCCGCTCTTTCATTATAACTTGAAGTCCTGCTCTGAGAGGTAGCTCATAGCAACTTCCGGGAGGCGGTGGCCATTATTTTTGACTTTTTCTTGAAAAGGTAGAAGTTATACTTAATTTTGAGCAATCCCTAGGGGACCAATCCCGGGAACCATAGCCCCGCTTCTTCTTCCATGCCGAACATCACGTTCATATTCTGTACCGCCTGACCAGATCCGCCTTTAACAAGGTTGTCTATTGCGGACATGGCCACGATCCTAGCATTTACCGCATCTATTCCGAAACCAATATCGCAGAAGTTACTGCCTCTTACAGCGCTCAAAGAGGGTATGCCATCCCGGAGCCTTATAAATCGCTTGCCGGCATAAAACCGTTTATAGATCACTTCGATTTCTTCATGCGTCAATATCTCTTCAGTACTCAAGAATACATGCGCAGTAGTGAGTATGCCCCTAATGGACGGAATGACATGCGGTGTGAAGCTCACTTTCGCGTTTAGCTCCATTCTCATCTCAGCGACATGCCGGTGCTCCGTTATTTGATACGGGATGATATTCTCAGCGAGATTCGGGTAATGTGATGTTTCGGACGGTTCGGCACCGGCACCGGATACGCCGGATTTTGCATCAAATACCACTCGGTCTACTAGTCCTTCTTTCACTAGCGGTGCAACAGCAAGTATAGCACCCGTGGGATAGCAGCCCGGGTTCGCAACCAGATCTGCATCCTTTACTTCCGGATGCAATTCCGTCAGTCCGTATACAGCTTCTCGTTCTTCTTTATCGCTATGTTCTCGCTTGTATATCCGCTCGTACTCTGCCTTCTTCAACCGGTAGTCGGCGCTGAGGTCTATTACCTTGGCCCCACTTGCTATTAACTCCGGCACATAGTCCATTGCACTGCCATGAGGAACAGCAGCAAATACAATATCGCTTCTATCTGCTATCTCTTTTGTATCTATATCTTCATATTCGAGCTCGATAAACGGGGCCAGGTGTGGATTCACGCTACTTACCTTCTTACCCTTGTATCGCCTGGACGTTACCACCGATAGTTCTACACCTGGATGCATCGAGAGCAGCCTTAATAACTCAAGACCCATGTACCCAGCGCCGCCAATTATTCCTGCTTCTATCATCTAATTACTGCTTTTTAATATAGGAAATCAAACCCCCGCTATCCAATAGCTTCTGCATGAATTCCGGTAATGGTTTGAATTCATATTCCTCCTTCTTTGTAATATCCCTTATCACGCCGTCATCGAAATTTATCGCTACCTCATCCGTTTCTTCTATCCGGTCGAAGACGTCTGCCTCGATCAGAGGCAGCCCGATATTAATAGAATTTCTAAAGAAAATCCGTGCAAAGCTCTTTGCTATCACGCAACTTATACCAGCGCCGATTAAAGCACGAGGCGCATGCTCCCGTGAACTGCCGCAGCCGAAATTCTCTGCCGCTATGATTACATCGCCCCCCCTCGCTTCTTTTGCAAATTCCGGTCGCACCTTGGCGAACGCATGCGCAGCGAGCTTCTTTGGATCGCCGGTAGTCAGATATTCCGCCGGTATTATCTGGTCTGTATCTACATCCGGCCCAAACTTCCATACTCTCATCTTTCCCATTTTAAGCTCTACCTCTTCAGCCCCTGAATAAAACCATATATGTTCGTTGCAACACCCATAACGCCGACTTTTAGTTCATTCGCCAGTCCAACACCTTCTAATTTTATCGTACCCGTGTTAAATGCGTCATGAAAGGCAGAAACGGGAGCTTCGGCGTTCATTATAGTGCAAATTGTACTTTCTGTAGTATATACCTTCATCGTTGGATCTGAGATTTCAGCTACCTCAACGCTTATGACTTTCGCGCCCTTGCCGGTCTCTATACCATACATTAGCACGTTCCCATCGCCAAGAGAAATTTTGCAGTTTATTCGCTCCTCGCCGATTAAACTTTTTATGAATGGGAGGTCATCAACGTTTTGATTGTATATCTCAACCCCTCGTTTTAGGTCTCCTAACTGGCCAAATCCTTCTTCCAGTCCCAACACAGGTTGAAGTATCCCGACAAGCAAGAACGAAGACAGTATTAGAACCACAGAAATTGCGGACACTGTTTTTGTTTCAGCCAATATTTAACCTCCTCCCTTTTGCTCTGTCATATAATATAATTTTAAATTCTGCGAAGTGCATATAAACTTCTCGTGGTTTTTTTAGGATTGCTAAGCTATGCTATGGCGCCAATTCCGTCGGGTCCGTTATCCGCCCTTTAATAGCGGAAGCTGCGACTACCGCGGGATTTGCCAAGTAGACCTCGGAATCCTTGTGTCCCATCCGCCCGATAAAGTTCCGATTTGTTGTGCTTATGCATCGCTCATCTTTGGCGAGAACACCCATGTGGCCGCCTAAACATGCGCCACATGTCGGTCCCGAGACAAAAGCATCAGCGGCAAGGAATATCTGAATTAAACCCTCTTCTATCGCCTGCAGGAGCACCGCCTCACTCGCGGGCACTACAATCATCCGCACATCGGAACTGATCTTTTTACCGCTTAATATCGCTGCGGCAACCCGCAAATCCTCGATCCTACCGTTTGTGCAAGATCCGAGATACGCCTGATCTATAGGAACGTCCAGTTCGCTCGCAGGTGCGATATTAGCGGGCAAGAACGGTTTTGCAACTGTTGGGACTATCTCGGATGCGTCATACTCAAACACAGCTTCATATTCGCTTTCTTTATCATCTGCATAAACTGACTTATAGTCGCCCTTTACCCTACCCTTCAGGAACTCGAATACCTTATCATCCGGTGGTATAATCCCCGCCTTAGCTCCTGCTTCTATTGCCATGTTCGATATGGTTATCCTATCGGAAAGACTCAGACTTTCTATTGCAGAGCCGTAAAACTCCTGTGATTTGTATAACGAGCCGGAAACGCCTAGGTCGCCTATTATATGCAATATTACATCCTTCCCCATCACGTATCTCCCAGGTTCACCGCGAATGACAAACTTCTGCGTCTCCGGCACCTTGAACCATAATCGCCCGGTAGCCATTGCCGCTGCCGCCTCCGTTGAACCCACTCCGGTGGAAAAAGCACCTAATGCCCCATAAGAGCATGTATGTGAGTCTGCACCGATTATCAATCTGCCAGGCGCAACATATCCAGATTCTATCATTACTTGATGGCATACCCCACCTTTTCCTATCTCATAATAATTTGCGATTTTATACTTTCGCGCATAGTTACGCAATGCTTTCGCCTGTTCTGCAGAGTCCACATCCTTGTTGGGGACATAATGGTCCTGTACAACCACCGCCTTCTCATTCTTTATATCATACGCAAGCTCATCGAGGACTTCAAACGCAGGCACACCCGTTATATCATTCACCATTATGTAATCTACTTCGCGTTCTACGATTTCCCCCGCTTTCCCATCCAGTATCTTTTCCGCTATCGTTGGCATTCGTCTCTCCTTTCCCTTCCCTATCCTATTTAAGTTTGATTATAAACCTTTATTACAAAAACTTTTAAAAGCTGTATAAAAGAAATAAAAAAAAGGTTTGGGTTAATATACAGTTGTAATACCCATAGCCTCTTCTGCAGCATCTATTGTCCCATCTACCAGCAGAGCTAGCGAGGGATCATAGCATCTCTCTGAATTTCTCATCACTTCCGCGGTCATACCAACACGTATAGCAACTTCCAGCTCATTTACCCGCTCTGCAACTGTGGCTTCACCGACCAATTGCCCACCTATTAATTTCTTCGTGTATGCATCGAATATCAATTTCAGTGTGAGCGGCTTTGCACCAGGGAAGTATCGCGCCTTTATCAGTTTCGTTGCCTTTCCACTTACAGTTTTAATTCCAGCTCTTGCCGCAGCTTCCGATGTCACACCAACATGTCCTGCCAGCAAACCGCCTATATCCGCCGCGGTTGGACTCAAACAAGGCTCGTAAGAGGAATACAATGCAGGTTCTCCTGTGAGATCACTGAGAATGTTATTTGCAACGACTTTCGCCTGAACTACAGTAGTGGATGCCATCTGGCTCAATTTTGGACGATGCGTAACGCCATCTATAACTTCAATGCAATCGCCGAGTGCAAACACGCTTTTTATGTAACCCCTGCCTTTTTTAACGTGCAGTACACTGTCCGTGACTATCCCACTGCTTTCTCCTGTTTCTATCCCCGCAGCCACTGCCAGTTCGGTGCTCGTGTTCATACCCTTTGCAATAACGACAACATCAGCCGGAATCTCTTCTTCCGCTCCACCATTGCCTATTACCACAGACTTCACACGTCCATCAACGCCATTTAAGCGGGTTATCTCTTTACGCTCAAGTATGAACCGTATCCCCTGCTTCTCCAACCATTCCTTTACCATATCGCCCATATCCGGGTCCAAACCAGAAGGCAGCAAAGAAGATGGACCTCCCAGAACCGTTGTCTTCAATCCTTTAAGAGCAAAAGCCACCGCAGATTGTAGCCCTATTATCCCACGACCGCGAACAAAAGCGGTTTTTACGCCTTCTGCATTCATTGTCGCTTCTATCTTCCGCGCATCATCTTCGTTATTGAAAGTGTAAACGCCCTCAAGCCCTGCTTCTGTTACCGAAGCCGGCATAGATGGTTTTCGGCCCGTTGCAAGAACGAGATAATCGTATTTTAACACCTCGCCCGTCTTGAGAACTACACTGCTCTCATCCAGATTCAGCTTTGATACTTCCGTCTCAGTCCTGAAATCAACGCCCTGGTCAATGAAAAATTGCGGTTTGTTTATCTCTGTCTTTTCTATCTCATACCAACCACGCAAAGCAAAGGGCAGCCCGCAAACAGATACCCAACCGCTTTTCTCTCGCTTTAATAAGGTTAAGTCCAATCCCCCACCCACATCGTCCTTCCTTGCATGTAAACTTCGCATTACAGAAATCCCTGCAATACCACCACCAATAATAACAACTTTTTTTGCCATTTCGCGCTCTTCTCCTCTTTAATTTTTACCATCAACAAAGGGAGAATATGAGATTATAAGCATAAATAATTAACGCTTTTTTTCTCTACATGTAATATAAATGTAAATAACAGATGGCGGTGTGGATAAAGGAATGAGTAGTGCAAAGGGCTATGGAAAAGCAAGTGGTGCGGGGACTATAATAAATGCAATAGCAACCTACAAAGGGTCTGCTTTTGGCATTGAGCTATGGACGTATGCGGAAGTAGAACTTGGCGATGATTTTAGGGGCATATCCGGTGCAATAGGTGATGAATCGGAGCAATCGGGAGATACAAGATTGATAGAGCGATGCCTGGAGTTAGTACTGAGTAAGTTCGATTTGCCGCTACGAGGTTATGTGAAGACGAGAAGTGAAGTGCCACTGGGCAGTGGCTTGAAGAGCAGCAGTGCAGCCGCAAATGCCGCTGTTGTTGCTACTATTGATGCTCTGGGTGAAGAAGCGAAAGCGAAAATAGGTGCGCTGGATGCGATACAAATAGGTGTACAAGCCGCTCTTGATGTGGGCGTGTCGATAACAGGCGCCTTTGACGATGCCTGCGCTTCTTTGCTTGGCGGGATAGTAATAACAGACAATAAGAAGATGGAGTTGGTAAAGCGGGTGGAGAAGCAATCAGAAGTTCTTATTCTCGTTCCGAGAACTAAAGCGTTTACGGCTGATACCGATGTGAAACGGTCAAGATTAATCGCACCGTGGGTGAACCTGGCGTATGAATTGGCGTTGGCGGACAAATTTGAAGATGCAATGACGTTAAATGGTTTTTTGTATTGTTCCGCACTGAATTTTGATCCAGAGCCGATGCTAAAGGCGTTGGAATGTGGCGTGAAAGGTGTGAGTTTATCAGGTACAGGACCTTCTTTTGTCGCTCTCGTGAATGCGGAAAACGAGCGGCGATTACGCGAGGCATGGAGCGAATTAGAGAGTGACGGGATGTTGATTAAGAGACGGGTAAATGTAATTAACCAATATACAATAAAAAGATAATTAATAAAGAAAAAAAAGTAACTTTAAGGGGCAAACTAAAAGATGAAGCGAGATATACTCCTTTACATCGGCGCAGCTTTGAGCGTAGTAGCATCCTATGCGGCTTATGTCTGGATACCGCCGGAAGCGACTATGGGCGACCTTTACAGGATTGTATATCTGCATGTACCTGTTGCATGGGTTTGCTACCTCGCTTTTGCTCTTTCGCTCATCGCGAGCATTGCCTTCCTGACAACACGAAAGCATGCATACGATAGAGTGGCAGAAGTGTCGGCCATCTTAGGCTTGATATATGGTGCAATAGCTCTTGTTTCCGGTTCGATTTGGGCGGAAGCAGCCTGGGGTAGCTATTGGAACTGGGACCCAAGAGAAACAACTACGCTTATTCTTTGGATTGCATATGCTGGCTATATTTCTATAAGACACTCCATCGGCGAGGTGGAGAAAAGAGCGGTAATAGGTGCGGTGTATGGTATTCTAGCTTTCTTTACTATTCCGCTGAGTTATCTCTCTGCATTGATGTTACCCACACTTCATCCTATGATTGCCACTCCGACTGAGATATTTATGACTGATCCAATGATCGCGACGTTATTTTTAAACCTCATAGCAGCCACTATAATATTCGTATATCTTTTGATAATCGCGCTCAATCTCTGGTCGTTAGAAAACCGAGTAAACGCATTGATCTACGAAAAAGGAGGTGTTTAATTCAATTCAAATTAATTTAATTTAATTTAATTTAATTAAAAAAGTAAAATGTATGAAGTATTCATCGTTTCTGTTATTTACTGGACGACCCTTTTAGTGGTCTTTGTATGGCTCAGCAGGCGGCTGGCTGCGCTTAGAACGCGAATAGCTGATTTGGAGACGGGAGCGGGCGAAGAGAAATGAAACTGAAACCAGTTCATATAATCGTTGCCTTGTTGATCGTGGTGAGTGCGATTCTTGCATTCGACACTTTTTCATCTTATGTGAATCCGTATTCTACAGTCTCGGAGGTCGCAGGCGATGACAGCTATATCGGTAGAGAAGTACAAATTTTAGCAGATGTCGCTAACCGATCGATATATTGGGGCGATGATGGTTCGTTGCTCTTTAATATTACAGATGGCAAAGCTACTATCGCGGTGACATACACGGGTGTCCCACCACAGAGCTTTACGGATCGGCAAAGGGTGGTTGCTATAGGTGTGCAGACTACCCCATATCACATGAATGCAACGCAATTGCTGGTCAAATGCCCGTCTAAATATGAATGAGCCCTCTCCTGGCAGTTATCTCTCCTGCTATGTTCTCGTGCATCAATCGTCTCACTTCTGCCATCTCGATTGTCTGACCAAGGACCCACATCAATTTCACCAAAGCGGTCTCCGGCAGCATATCCGCACCCTCTATCAGCCCGGCATGAAGTAAATCACGACCCGTGTCATACACCCTATCACAAATAGACCCATATAAGCATTGAGAAGTCATCACCACCGGTACGCCATCCTTTATCGCTCTCGCCACACTGGGAATCCAATCAGCAGAAACATGCCCTAAACCGGTACCTTCTAATACTATGCCTTTGTAGCCCTGCGATATAAAGAAATCTAGTATTGCCGGGTCGGCACCAGGGCAATATTTAATGAGGCCGCATTTATCCTCAAATTTGTCCCGCAGCTCTAATTCTTTCTCTGCTCGTTTAATATATGTGGCGTCGAACTCAAACCTCATTCCTTCTATGTCTCTTGCATCATAATACACCTTCCCTATTGGAATGTCATTTACCGATTGAAAAGCAGCCCGCGCGGACGTGTGCAGCTTCCTCACCTTCGTGCCCCGGTGAATGAGACAGAAATCATCTGATGTACTGCCATGCATCACCACTACAACTTCTGCAATGTCGCTGCAAGCCACTTTCGCGGTACAGATCGCATTCATTGCGGCATCGCTGGACGGACGGTCAGAACTACGTTGCGAACCCACAAGAACGACAGGTACAGGGGTTTGCACCATAAAGGACAAAGCGGCAGCAGTGTAGCCCATAGTATCTGTGCCGTGCGTAACAATTATGCCGTCAGCACCGTCATTTATCTCGTTGTAGACCTCCCGTGCGAGTTTACGCCAGTATTCTGCACGCATATTCTCGCTAAGGATGCTATAGACTACCTTTCCTCTGATGTTCGCTATTTCGCCTAATTCCGGGATCGCATCGAGTATATCGTCCGTGGAGAATTGGGGTGAGACCGCGCCGGTTCTGTAATCAACTTTTGAAGCAATAGTGCCACCAGTTGATAGAATGGACAAAAGGGGAAGACCTTCTTTTACTGCCCTTATCTCGGTTTTTATCTCGCCTTTTAATGACCCTGCGCTATTTATAACATCTAGCTCTACATTTTCCGGCCGTATACCTATATTATAGCCGCTGTCAAGTTTTATAACAATATCTCTTGACGCAGTTGGCATTACAACGCCCTCATATATGGCATTGTTAGTCTCCTTCTTTAGCCTTATACGATCGCCATCAACAAATTTTTGCATCAAGAAGAATATCTCTGCTGATAGGATAAAAAAGCTTTTATATATTGCTTTATTATAATACTATGATACGTCTTAGTGTAAAAGCATAAGAATAAGAAGAAAGGTGGAACAAAATGAGTGAACAAACGTCTAGTGCGAAGGAAAGGATAAATATTTTTAAAATAGGTGATCTGTGGTGTTTCAAATACTTTTTCAGCGGGGGCGAACACTTTAAGGATCTAGCGGATTATTACAATCGCGCGAAATACAGGTTTGAGCTTAAAGACATTGACGAGCGGGATAGAGTGATTAAATATCTCGAGGAGAATGGCTTTGCAACTATTCAAATTGAGGATCCCTCGGATTATGTGGTCTCGATAGACAAATTTAAGAAGTATGCGCCAATACTTAGAAATTCGATCGACTCCACAGAGAAGGAAAAGGAAAGGACCTTTATAATGAAGGATCTGGCTTCTGTAGAGGAAGCGATCTCGAATGGCGCGAAGAAAGTTTCTGATGATACTGCGTAGTACCGTTAAATCATCAACACCCTATTTTTTCCCTTTTTCTTTGTACCTATATGTATAGCTAATCAAAAGACCACGAGATTTCACAAGATTTTTGGGGTAATAATGAATGGAATAGCCAATAGAGTACTGAAATCTGATAACAATCATCCTTTTTTCGTGAAAATCTGTGTAATCTTGAGGTTAGCCAAACCAGTACCTTCTACCCACTTAATTTAGAACGCAGATTTGCACGGATTTGATTTCTTCTGCGTTTTGTGTATGCAATTAGTTCTTACCCTTCCTGATCACGAACACATCCCCCTTCTCTATCTCAAATTCAACATCTAAAAATTTCTTCGTCACGTACATGTTCGTTTCAAGATGTCCTGTCACTGCTCTAACACTCATCTCTGATTTGCCATCTGCGAGTGCAATATACGGTATAAGCTGATCGGCAAGGCGGACATCAACAGTTGATGCTGATTCTGACACTTTCAAAAACGCTCTTGCCGCTTCTTCGCCCACGAGTTCTGCTCTTCTTCCTCTCACTCCCACTGCGCTACTACTTTTGTAGCCACGCCATAAAGTTATGCCACAGCCTGTCGTCATCTCCCCTCCATCTTCTATCTCTGTTCTTATCGCAGTATCGTATTTATGTAATATCCTTTCCGCAGCTTTCGCCTGTCTTTTGGCAACATGTGTGGGGAGGCCACAGGAATGAGAAACGCCTTTTATGACCCCTCCTTTTTCTCGCTCCGTAAAAACAATTCCTTTCATGTGATGCGAAGGTGCTACCCTCACTTCCACTAATCCGCCACCCTTGGGATAATAACCCCGCCTCTTCAAGCTTATTTGCACATCACAGCCCATCTCACGAATAGCTTTGAGAAACACATTAGTGTAAACATCGATCGGGGGAGACCATTTAACATCTGTTCCACCTTTTATACGCACAATCGTCTCGCAATTGGCAAAAAGCGCAACTGGTATAAGAGCTTGCAATAATAACGCGATGCTTCCTGCAGTGCCTATATCTATTTCTCCCACAAACCCTTTTAACTCTGCAGGCGAGAATTTCACCCGTGAAGAGCGCAACTCCAGCCCCTCTGTCACACCGCCCGATAATTTCGCTACCGCTTTCACAGCATGCAAATGCTGTGGTGAAAGCCCTGGTTTCGGCCTATCGGCTCTTATGTTCTTTATTTCAACTTCTTTTCCTGTTACTGCCGCAAGAGCAATTGCAGTTCTTATTATCTGCCCGCCACCCTCGCCAAATGAGCCGTCTATTACTATCATAAAACTTTCTTTCTTTTCCAAAGAAAGAACCTTTACTAAGAAAGAAATATACTAGGGTAGTTTTGTGGTCACGTCACAACCGTCCTTTTTCACTATTACTGTATGCTCGGCCTGAGAAACTAACCCATCTCCTTCTTCTTTTAATATCGGGTACTCTCTTAATACCCCTTTTGTGCTTTCTAACGTTCGGAATGCCAAATCAAGTCGATCTCGTGGCAGCCATCGCTTAGCAAAAGGCAAACCTTGATATTTCTTTATCTCTTCCAACAGCTTCTTCGCTTCTTTTATCCTGACCGGTTTCGCTTTTATTAGGCTATATATCTCCGCAGTTCCATGCTCTACTATTTTACCTACACCATCCGTTGCAAATGGCTCTATCGCAACAACGTCGTTCTCCCTTAATACCACGCCCGTTTTATGTTTTACATTTGGTATTGCAGGCGCCGCATGGGCATCATATCTCGTGAGTCCATGTCCTGTGAGATTAACGATAGGTTTATATCCGTGTTCTCTTATAGCGTTCTCGATTGCGTCGCCTATTTCAACTGTGCTTACACCGTCACGAATTAGCTTTATCGCCGCGTTTAATCCCGCTTCGGACGCTTTCACTAGCCCTTCGTTGTTGCCACTTAAATCAATTGTCACTGCGCTATCGCCTATATAACCGTCTACATGGACACCAATATCGAGTTTCACAATTTCCGTGCCAAAGACCGCTTTGTCGTCTATCGCAGGTGTAGCATGTGCCGCTTCCGCGTCCCTTGATATATTACAAGGGAATGCAGGTTCCCCTCCCTTTTCTCTTATGCTGTTCTCAACGAATTCCGCAACATCTAATAATAAAACACCTTCTTCTATTCTCGCTTTCGCCTCTTCTCTTACCTCTGCCAGAATCCTTCCCGCAGTTCTATACTTATCTAATACAAGCTCCATCTCTTCTCCCATTTTTATTACCTCAAATGTTCTTTATTTTCTTCTCATATAACGCCTTTTGCTCTTGCCTTTTCAATTCTAAAACGTGATGCAACTTTTTAATCTCTTCAGTAGTCTCAAGCAATTTTTGAGTTAAAGCAATAGTATTCTTAGCTCCTATTTCTTCAAATAATTTCAAACTTTCTTTATATCTCCTCTTTGATTCGGTATATTTTTTCTGCTCTTTAGCCAGCCCGCTAAAGTCTTCAAGAGCAGAAGCTATTAGTTCCTTATTTCCTAATTCCTTTACAATTTTAAGTTCTTTCTTAAAAAAATCCTCTGCTTTGTTATAATCTTTTTGGTGGGAAGCATAGCTCCCTAAAAATCCAAAAACGGAAGCAATTCTGCTTTTATCGCCTAAATCTTGCGTGATTTGCAAAGCTTTCTTTGCGTATTCCTCGGCTGTGGTATAATCCCCTTGGTAAAGGGAAACTACACTTAAACCTAAAAAGCTCAACAAAAAAGGTTCTTTATCTTCTCTTGATACGTGAGGACATCATATTCGCTCGTTACCCCCATAAGAAGCTCTTTGGCATCCTTTAAAGTCCCTACAGGTTCTGGTTCAAGATAATATACCCCGCTTCGCCAAGCCCAGAAATCAGGTGCTTCTAATGCGAGTATCCTCAATGCAAATTCCGGAAGCCAGATTACTAATGGGCAGGCTATGTTTTCTCTTAGCTTGTCCCGCTGCCAATTCAAGCAATCGAAAAACAATCTCCGGGTATCAACATCAGCAGCTATGGCTTCTTCAGCACCAAAGATAAAAAGTACAGAACGAATTACAGTCTCAGCTCCTCTAAGGCAATAAGAAGGAACTTTCTCAGGTATAATAGAAACCAAATCGAAGTAAGAACTGTTAAGTTCTAAGGAGTGCACTTTTATTTTCGCCTTCTCAAGACTTCCCTTAAGCTCGTCCGCCATTTGTTTTCTGATTAATGTCGGATTTATCACGGCAAAATAGATGGCGAATTCGTCACTCCATTCCAAAGCTCGACTTAAATCTTCAAATTCATTTTTTCCCTTAACAGAAAGTTCAGTTGCCATTATATGCCTCTTTAAATTTCGATAGCCGTTTCACCAATGGATTTACCGAAGCCCACTTTTCTCCTTCAGAGGTGCGATATTCGAGCACTAGTAAGTGATAAGGGAGATGTGCATATTCCATATCGCTTGGAAGTCTCTTTTCTTTCTCTACCTTTACCAACTTATTTATATCTGCGTCTTTTACCCGGTAATCATATTCCATGCTAAGAGCTGAGATAGCACGATTCGCAGCATTTTCATCTATTTCATCGCCTTTTGAATATCGGCATGCATATCGTACAAGCCTTAAAAAATCCCTTATATGCCCGCCACTTTCAACACAAAGTTTCTTTAAAATAATCTCATCGCTAAAGACTTTCTCAACATCTATTCTTCTTCCCACTACTTCACAAAGCAGGTCTATACCTCGCTGATTTTTATCGAGTGGCAAATACTCTTACAGCGGTTTCTTATACACTTCTACCATGGGAATAACTACCGGGTCGTCAGGAAATACTTGAGCTATATTCTCTTCGGCTAAAAGAGAAATGGGCACTGTATAAACTATATGACAGCTTGGAGATTTCAAAAACTCGCTTTGTTCTATAAATAATTCCACGTATCTCGGATCACCACTGGGTAGTGCATCGTCTGGCGCTGCAGCGGCAAAAGCTTCGGGAATAGAAACGGCGAGTTTTAAATTGTTCTTGTTCATTTTCCCTTACTGTTTATATCTTAAATTTATTACGCTGCTACTTAAAGTTTACTTACATACCTTCAACGCTTCTTCCTTTATCTTCTCAGCTCGCTTCGCACCCACACCAGGAACTCCCGCCAACCGCTTTAAGTTTGCATTTGCCACTTCTTCTTCATTCCGAAACCCAGCCGAATATAATCGCCTTGCTATTATCCGTCCAACGCCTTTTATTGATACCAATCTAAGCAATTCCGTTTTAACGCCATGCCTGATCCGATCCTTCAACCCGTTCAGACGTGCATACATCTCATCATCCTGAAGATACTCGGCCATCATAGATGCCGCATAAGCTATCCAGCCCAAAACGTATATATTGTTGTGTATCTCACCCGGGTATGTTCCAAACACTTCTTTTAACTTGGGATACGTGAACTCATCAATCCATGCATGTGCGATGATGGCAGTACCCAGAGCATGTGCGCTGTTATATACCCATTCGTGATTATCACTAAGGCTGCCTGCTATTTCCATTGCATTCTTTACCTTCAGCGGGATGACTTCTTCGCATTTACCCAGCAGTAGCAGGAGGTCAAAATCCGATGCTTTGCTATCGCTTAAAATCGTTATCCCTTCTCGCAATCCCAACGCCGAATTCGGCGATAAATACAGCCTTGACGAAAGCGTTCCGAATTTGGTTGCACGTATAGTATCGCCGTCCATATCTATGAAACCAGCTCTTGTTAGTCCCTCTAATATGCTGTCCAGTTCCGCTTTCACAAACCCTATTTCTCCGCTATTCTGATGCGCATAGAAGGTGCAGTCAAGAAACTCGTAGACTTGATCTATATTCTGTGCTCCGCCAGCAATAGTTGCAAGAACCTGCTCGGTCATTGTATCGATCGAAAATCGCGATTCTATCCGTTCTAATTCGCCATCTATATATACACGTTCTATCGCTTCACGTTCATCCTCGCTTTTTGCTACTATTAGCCCTAGTCCATACGCATCATGCTCGGGTCTTCCGGCACGACCAAATACCTGCTTCACCCAGCATACTGGCATCGGCTCAACACCCCTGCCGAGCGTGAAGAACTTATAATTCCTGATAAGGACCATTTTTGCCGGTAAAGATACGCCCATTGCCAGGGTAGGTGTGCAGCAGATCACTTTCAATATCCTGTTCCGGAAACTGTCTTCTATCGCTCTCCGCTGCTCCGGATGCAGCCACGAATTATGATATGCAACGCCAAATCTAACCAGCTCTGCAAGATCGTCCACACCGACATCCACAAGTTCTGCGAGTTTGTCCAACTCCTTATTTCTCATCTTTAACTGCACTGCGAGTTTTCGCGCGAAAGAGGCAGAACCCCTCTTTGTATTCACAAAAACGAGAACTTGTGCGCCTTCTTTCACCTCCTCTATTACTCGTGTTAATATCGCGCGGTCGTCCTCAGCCAGAAATACTTCCTCTTTTAATGGCACCGGTCGCCACTCGGACTTTATTACAGATGCTTGCAGCCAGTTTCCAAACTCCTCTACGTTTGACATGGTTGCGGATAAAGCGATGATCCGCGCGGAAGGATTGAAGCTCATGAATCTTGCCAGAGCGCCCTCTAACCTCGGGCCTCTCTTCTCTTCGCCCAGCACATGCGCTTCATCTACAACAACAACTGAAATCTCGCTTAACCACGCGGGCTTTAGCCGCGTGAGCGAATCCAGTTTCTCCAGTGTCAGAAGTATGATGTCGTATCTTTCAAGATATCCCGATGAGCTTTCATAATCGCCTGTTGATATCCCAACTGCGGCAACAGAGCGGTATTTATCCTTGAAATTCTGGTATTTCTCGTACGCTAATGCATTCAGCGGCACGACATAAAGGCATTTACCCGAATCTCGCAATATTGATTTTAACATCACCAATTCCGCTAACAGCGTCTTTCCACTTGCGGTCGGTGACGAGATAACGAAATTATTGGCAGTGTCAAGCAAGCCCGCTTTCATCGCCGCTTCCTGCGGGGGATATAACTTTAGGTTACTAGCAATAGGCTCCAGTTCTATTCCCAAATTCAAGTCGGATAACCTCATTTTCAGAATTAGAATATATATATATTACTTCCTTATTTCAATCATCAAGAAGGGAAGTTTATTTTTTTAGTGTAATTTGAAATTTAAACGGAAAAATGGCGAAGAAGCAAAAGAGAAGGAAGGGGCGAAAGACAAAATCCGCAGGTAGGTTTGGCGTACGCTATGGTACTCGAATAAGAAAAGCGGTTGTAGCAATAGAAGAGCGGACACATGCGGCACATAGTTGTCCTAAATGTGAAAGAGGGTCAGTGAAAAGGATCGGTACCGGGATATGGAAATGTGCAAAATGCGGCTACACATTCTCCGGTGGGACTTATGTCCCTCAGACGCCTCTGGGGCTAGCATCACAGCGTGCAATTAAAAGGGCAGTTGAAAAAGGTACAGACATAGGCATTGTAAGTAAAGATGCGATGGGCGCGGAAGGAGAACTAGGAGAATAGTCAAAGTTACTATGGGTTACTATTGCATGAAATGCAAAAGACATGTGGACATAGACAATAAAGAATTTCAGGGGGTACGATGCCCTTACTGTGGATATCGAGCAATGAGGAAGGAGAGATCGGGAGAAATAGTGAAAAAAGTAAAAGCCATTTAATAACGTTTTGATCAAACTTTCCGGTGGCTTGCAATGAGAGTCGAAGCGGAATTCGAGTTCGGTGCGGATGCAGCGAACCTAGAAAAGATATATACTGCTGTAAAAGAGGAGCGGGCTGATGAGTCAGATAAAAAGCGCTCCTTTGTTAATATCGAGCTCGAAGGGACTAAATTGGATATCCATATATGTGGTGATGATATAGTAAGGCTGAGAGCAGCGGTGAATACTTGGCTTCGATTGGTAAAAATAGCGGAGGAAATGATAGAATTATGCCAGCCTCGGACTTTCTAAGTGGGATTCCGGCATTGGTGTTTCTACTGGTTATGATCCTCTTTATTTTGGGGGTGATATGGCTGATAATTAAATTGTTACCTTATCTCATCCCGGCAATTGCAATTGTAATTGTAATTCTCATTTTAGTGTATTCCTTGTGGCAAATTTTTGGCCGAGGTTAAAGTACCCTAACTACCTAATCTAGAATGGCCGACTTATCACTCGGCGGGAGAGCTAGCGCTATCAATGTATCTTATCAATCCCTTGTCTATATTTACAAAAGTCCTGATAGCATGTCTTATCGCTTGACTTCTATTTTCGAACACACCGCTATCTATTAGTGCATCCAAATAATCCAGATTCTTTCGGTCGATCCAAACAGTAACATGCTCCTTCCGATCTTCTTCTTTTTTCCATCTCATGATCTATGTAGCCTAATGTAGCCTCATCCTTTATATACTTTCATGACCTTTCATTATTATTCGTTTTGAGTTTCTGGTTCAGCTACAATGGCACTGTGCAATTGCTTTACGTTTCGAGTTTAGCTACGTATCGAGCAATTACTTTACGTTACTATCGGGATGCGTTTGATCCCTAGTTTTTTTTGCTCTTTCTGAGTTGTAATTAAATTTTACATGTTCGAGGCAAACTAAAGAAGAAACTAAAGAGATAATGGATGTGTCTATCAAAGTGCAATTTATCGTATCTCGCCTGTACGTGTCTTTGGTATTCCGTTAAAGTATCTTCACTTATCCCCATAACATTTAATTTCCCCATCTTTTTACCTCACCTTTTTCTATATCTTCAGATGGCAAAGTATATGAAAATACACCTCTATGACGGCAAAAAAGGTAAAACAATCTAAGCGAGCTTTGAGAGATGCTAATTAAATAGTGTTACTATACACATAAGCAAGCTTTTGTGGATTACCTTTAAATTGCGACCTGCCTTTCAACGGCAACTGTCTTCTAATATAGAAAAAAAGTGTAGAGAAAAAGCGAAAACTTTAAATACTGCTAAAAACTCTAACCTTTATAGGTATAAGAAAAGTTGCAAAGGGGGGGGGGGAGAGAATGAAAAGCAGCAGAAAGCAGAATATTTTCGTTTTTGCCATTTTTTTGTTTGTTATAGTGCTTTTATATTCAATTGTAGGTGGTGGAAACGCTCAATATGACGTTTATACCTCAAAAAACTTATCTAACCATTCTGTGACTATGGAATGTCCTGATAAGAAGAACTGCTCTTGTACTGTTGACGATGTGGAGATCACCTCATTTGAAAGCTACGCTAATGTCACCTCAAATGTCCAAAGAAAAGAAAATACTTACGCGAACGCTATCGGGTATAAGTTAATAGAAACTTTTCCCGATGATACCCCTATCACTTCAGGTATCTACAAATATGAAGGAAAGGTAAGGCTACCAGTCCTTCCTGATGTTAACCAAACAGAAAAACCACATGCTGTTCAAATGAGTATCCAGTTTCAGGATGGTGGGGAAACCTTAGAAGGGCGTATATATTGGGATCTGGATCCTTGGACTCAAGATGGGAAAAGGGGCAAGATAAAGGTTCATACTAATGGGGTAGATTTACCAATTCTTACCGATACAGGAATTAGATCATATCAAAACAAACCTTTTGATACGGATTGGCATACCTTTGAACTGGTGGTTGATTTTGCAACACAAAAATATGTTACCGCTACTTTTGATGACGAGACTAAAAATCTGTGTGACTATGAGTTAGTTCAGGTTGAAAGCTCCTCAAATGATACAAATACATTCCTTAATATAACGACCGAGTCCTTGGCTGCACGTCCTTCCTCAAATGAAAATTTTACATGGACCACACAATTTAAGGATTTAAACCTTAGTAGAATCACAACACTCCCTGTAACAGCTAAAATCACCGAGCCTGAAGACGGGGTTACTGTTTTTGACGATCCCGTTAGCGTTTATGGTATGGTTAAAAACTTTGCGAACGATGAGCTATCGCTTTGGGCATGTGTAAAATCTTACGATGGTATATGGTATCCTCAAGAGACTCTTACCATGACCGGAGAGGAAACTTGGGAGGCGGATACAAGACCTGGTATTCCAACTAATCCAGCCGATATTGGTAAAAAGTTTAGGATTGTGGTTCTGGTAGCAACAAGAGAAGCGGATAAAGAGCTTCGAAAACCTCTTAGAGGTGAAGGCGATGTTGCAGATGGCTGGGGATTGAAAGCTCTACCTAAAGGAGCTAAAACGCTCGATCAAATAACAGTAATACGAGGAAAGAGCTAAATTTTAGCAAATGGTACTTTATTGATGAAAATGTCAGGCGAAAATAATAAGCCTTGGTATAAAAAACCCGAAATTATGGTTATTCTTATAGCAGCCATAATAGCAGCTATAAGCGCAATAGTTGCTGCCTACATAGGGATAATACCAGATATAGATCATGGATTTGCAACAGTTCAAGGGATTGTCACTGATAATAATGGAAAACCAGTAATAGGCGCTTTAGTTGAGATAGATGGCTTATCTGACAGAACAGGTAGTGATGGAGGGTATGTTATACGTGGCGTCCCCATAAATACGAAAACCATTACAGTACGTGTCTCTGGGGTTGAGGTCGTTAAGTATGCCTTGAGGGTATCAGAAGACACTGATGTATTAAGCTACGATATAACTTTACCTCCTCCTGTTACACTATCAATAACACCATATCCAACTGATCATGAACCTAAACCATTTGCAACAGTTCAAGGGATTGTCACTGATAATAATGGAAAACCAGTAATAGGCGCTTTAGTTGAGATAGATGGCTTATCTGACAGAACAGGTAGTGATGGAGGGTATGTTATACGTGGCGTCCCCATAAATACGAAAACCATTACAGTACGTGTCTCTGGGGTTGAGGTCGTTAAGTATGCCTTGAGGGTATCAGAAGACACTGATGTATTAAGCTACGATATAACTTTACCTTCTCCCAAGTCAACTCCCACGCCCACTCCACCAACACCAGAACCAGAGCCAGTACCAGAGCCGACACCGGAACCAGTACCAGTACCAGTACCAGTACCAGTACCAGAACCAGAGCCAGTACCAGAGCCGACACCGGAACCAGTACCAGTACCAGAGCCAACACCGGAACCAGTACCAGAGCCAACACCGGAACCAGTACCAGAGCCAACACCGGAACCAGAACCAGGGCCAACACCAATTCATACGTCCACAGTAACAATTAAAATCGCCGAGCCTAAAGACGGTGATACCGTTTTTGACGATCCTGTTATCGTTTCTGGTACGGTAAAAAACTTCACAAATGATGTGCTATCGCTTTGGGCATGTGTAAAATCTTACGATGGTATATGGTATCCTCAAGAGAGTCTTACCATGACCGGAGAGGAAACTTGGGAGGCAGATACAAGACCTGGTATTCCAACTGAACCAGCCGATATAGGTAAAAAGTTTGATATTGTGGTTCTGGTAGCAGCAGAAGAAGTAGATAAAGAGCTTCGAAAAACTCTTAGAGGCGAAGGCGATATTGCAGATGGCTGGGGATTGAGTGCTCTACCTGAAGGAGTTAATATTCTCGATCAAATAACTGTAATACGGGGATAGATAATTGGAATGATGAGCTAAAAATGAAAGTCAAAAAATATAGAATAGGGATTATCTGTGCGGTGATTTTGGTTTTGTGCTTTTTAGGAACCGCATCGGCAGAGACATGGCATGTGGGTGATAACGGCGGGATGAATTTCACAAGGATACAGGATGCAATAAACACTGCTTCTGCCGGTGATACTATTTTGGTCTATTCCGGTGTTTACCGCGAGAATGTGATTGTTAATAAGCCCGTTACACTAAAAGGGATTGGTAGTCCTGTAGTGGATGCAAGCGGCAGTGGTAGTGCCATTACATTAAGTAAAGATAATATTACATTTGAGGGTTTCACTGCAACAAACGCATCTTGGAGAGGTGCAGGGATCAAGGTAATTTCCAGCAACAATAACATTAGAGGCAATACTGCCAGCAACAACGATGACGGCATCTCCCTCTCCAAATCCAGCAACAATAACATTACACGCAATACTGCCAGTAACAACGATGAAGGCATCTCCCTCTCCAAATCCAGCAACAATAACAACATTACACGCAATACTGTCAGCAACAACGGGAAAGGCATCTCCCTCTCCGAATCCAGCAACAATAACAACATTACACGCAATACTGTCAGCAACAACGGGAAAGGCATCTTCCTCTCCAAATCCAGCAACAATAACAACATTACACGCAATACTGCCAGGAAAAATGAGATAGGCATCTTCCTCTCCAAAAAATCATGTAACAATAACATTAGAAGCAATATTGCCAGCAACAACAAAGAAGGCATCTTCCTCTCCAGATCATGTAACAATAACATTAGAGGCAATACTGCTAGCAACAACAAAGAAGGCATCTACCTCTCCAAATCCAGCAGCAATAACATTAGATGCAATACTGCCAGCAACAATGATGACGGCATCTATCTCTACTCTGCCAGCAACAATAACAACATTACAGGCAATACTGTCAGCAACAACGATGACGGCATCTTCCTCGACTCTTCCTCCAATAACAACATTAGAGACAATACTGCCAGCAACAACAGAAAAGGTATCTTCATCTACAAATCCAGCAACAATGACATTAGAGGCAATACTGTCAGCAACAACCGCTTTCACGGCATCTTCCTCGACTCTTCCTGCAACAATACCATTACAGGCAATACTGCCAGCAACAACGATGAAGGCATCTTCCTCGATTCTTCCTGCAACAACACCATTACAAACAATACCGCCAGCAACAACTACAAAGGCATCCGCCTCTTCCATTCCGACAACACTAGCATTACAGGCAATACTGCCAGCAACAACGATGACGGCATCCATCTCTACTCTGCCAGCGACAATACTATTACAATCAATAATATCGAGAACAACAACGATGACGGCATCCGCTTCATCTATTCCAACAACAACGTCATATACCTGAATAATTTCATAAATAACGCCGATAACGTTTATCTTAGGTTATCAGAAGGAAATATATGGAACTCTAAAAGGGTAAACTACACGTACAAAGGAGAGCCATACACGAACTGCATGGGCAACTACTGGGATGATTACGAAGAGAAATATCCAGATGCTGAAGAGATGGGCTCAACAGGAATTTGGGATACTCCTTACCGCATAAATTCAGATAAAGGCAAATGTCCATTGATGGAGAAATTTGATAATTACAAGCTCGCTTCGCTTTTTTGAGCGAAGTTCGACTCGTTTGCGCGCAAAAAAAAATCAAAAAAAAGAGGGTGAGGACTATATGTCCTCTGTGTGCTGCGTCTATTTACTCTGATTTGTGTGTTATTACAAGCCCAGCACATCCTTAAGTCTAAGCTGGTACTTTCCCAGGTTACCGCCGAAGTTCCCGGCTGTTATCTTTACCACGCCTGGTACTTTCACCGCCGCCTTTATTCCCGCTTTCATTCCGTCCTTAACCGCATCTTCGCTAACGCCGTTTATTACGATCTCAAAGATGCCGTTGACATCAGCAGGCAGTTCCGTATCTTCTACTTTGTCCTTTAACGTGGGGCAGTACTTCTCATTTATCGTGGCATGCATGAACTTGTATGCATTTGAGCTCGGTTTCGAGCCCGACGCGACAACACCACCCGTAAACGGAGTTATTGTGCATTCCACACTCTGTATTGCGGCAACAGCATCTTCCGCCGCGGTCAGCGCAGCCATCTGGTCCTTTGCGAGGATGAAAATATTACCGCCGGCAACGCCCTCTTTTGCGCCCAGATTCTTCTCTATTACGAACTCGCCACCCATTATCGGAACTCTTGCCACTTCTCTACCGCCAAGTTCCTCCTCTGATTCGAATCCGTCACCAAAGAATTTCAACTTGAAGCCGGTATTAAACTCCTTCTCGCTTTCCGTCATAGCATTAAAAACCGCCGCTGTTGGACTGGTAAGGATGCATTGTCCTATCCGCGCAAGCAACTGCGCATCTAATGCCTTATAGCCGAATGTGCACATCATTGCATACACTCCTGGTCTTCCGTCCGGGGTCTCTTCAGGCGAGGCTAATTTATCTATCCCTGCCTCGGCCGGGCACATTATCACGGAAGTGCCAAAACCCGTCATCTCCTTCGCTGCTGTCATCGCCCATTTCTCATTCACAGCCGTTATCAACACTCGCGCAACCTTTATCGGAAACGCTTCTGCAAATGTATCTTCTATTTCTACACCTTCTAATTCCATTTTTTTCTTTTACCTCAAAGAACGATGATGATGTAGAAGTAATAAATGTTTCTGTTATTTGTCCGCCATAAAAATCACAAACACAATTTTTGCATTTACCTATCCACTCTTGCCCTCAGCTTCGATTCTTTATCCACCAAAATAAAAACACCAATCTTACGTATATATTCTGCAGAAAAGTGTTTACCGTGTATCAATAGCTCCATCAAATCGTCATCTTCGTCTATATCCGCACTGATAAAGAACGAGTCGTGAACAGAGTAGCTCAAGTTCCGCCTCTTCGCCGTTCCTATATGTTCCAAGCAGCTAACCCCGTAGTAAGAAACGACGAATTCGCATGGTCTTCGCATGAATAAAGCGTTTGTACCACCTTTTCTTCCCGGTGCTATCACCACATCCGCTTCATGCCCAATGAGTTCATTTATACTTTCTGGTGTTACAAGCGGTATATCGGCCATTATTATCAGCCTAGGATCTTTTTCGTCCTTTAATATTTCGTTTAACACCTCGTTCAGGCCTTTTTTATCTACCCTTACTGTCAGTTTCAAATTCCGAAGTTCAAGCTTCAATTCATTTAATAGTTCTTCTTTAGAGCCCGTAGAGATTAGCTCTACTTCTTCTATCTTCGACTCAGATAAAGCAACTAGAACATCTTTTAACATCCTTATAGCGAGTTCTTCTCGCTCGACCTCAGTTAAAAGCGTCCGTAATCTCGTTTTTGCCCCTTTCTTCTTAAATGGTATGATCGCTTTTACACTATTCATAAATCGAATTTTCTATGACAGTTCTTTTAGCGCCTCAACCATGCGCTCACATTTCTCCTGCATTATCCTAGCCGCTTCCAATATTATCTCATCTACCGGCAGTGAGCCATCACCCTCAACTGTGAATAGTAAACTACGTTCATCTCCGTCGGATTCGTTTCTATAGCTACAAATAGTAACTGGCTGCCATTTCGCATGTTCTCTACCTATACCCCACCTTGCTATCGCGTCCAGAGCTATCTTTTGCCTCGCAACCGTTTTTATACCGCCTATTTCCCTCTCCGTCGAAATCAATTTCACAATCGGTATATTCTCAGATGCTGCTTCCACTTTGGGATCTGAAGCGATAAGTTCCTTAGAATATACCATTGTATGGCCGGCTTTTTCCGGGCTCGTTGCTTTTAAAGTCAGAGTAATCTGTTCATCCTCTTTATAATCCTTAAGGTCTGTCTTCAATGGCACCAACGCCAAACGCAACGCTAATTGCTCGTCGTATAGTAATGATGTATTCTCCCGAATAGCCAGTTCGTCAATTGCAAGCGTCGGCACCTCGGCAATCATTACTCTTCTGAGCGCATTTGCAAAACGCACTTTCACATCGGAAAGCGCGATTAGCACTTCCTTTTCTCCCCGATCTACTATTTTTACTTCCATCAACTAACTCGTTCGTGAGTAAGCAAAAGCTTAGACTCTTCTCCCTCGCTTCCCTCCAGGGCGCTTCGTGCCGTCATGTGGTATCGGCGTCACGTCCTCTATCTTACCTATACGTATCCCAGCACGACCAAAAGCTCTTATCGCTGCCTGTGCGCCGGGGGCAGTGGTCCTCGATTTACGTCCCGAAGCTGCCTTTACTTTCACATGTAACCCTCTTATTTCTCGCTCTTTTAGTTTATCTGCAAGTTGTGTTGCCATCTGCATTGCAGTATAAGGCGAACTTTCATCACGGTCCGACTTTGCAACCATCCCACCGGAAGCTCTTGCTATCGTTTCGGCACCCGGCAAATCGGTTATTGTGATGATAGTGTTATTAAATGAAGAATATATGTGTGCTACAGCCCATCTGATTTCAGCCATCATTCATACCTCCTTTTTGTTATTCTGATTTCCCATAGTAACCTATTTTCCCTTCTTCGTCCTCGCGTATTATATACGATGGGATTGTTACCCGTCTACCATCGACAGCGATATGACCGTGAACGATGAGTTGGCGAGCATGTTTTATCGTATTGGCAAGTTCCTTCTTATATACTCTTGTCTGTAGACGTCTCTCTAAGACATCCTCTACGCTCAGCGACAAAACCTCGTCTAAATCTATGGCGGCTTCGCCCTGTTTCAATATGCCCTTCCTCTTTAAACTCCCCAAGATGGCTTCTTTCTTCCTTATCATATGCTCTGTGGGCTTCGCTCCAGCTATTTCCGCCATAATTACCCTTATTTCCCTACGGCATTTCTTTATAAAGCTCGCAGCTTTCCATATCTCCTTCTTGTTCTTCAACCCATAGGTATCTGTTAACTCCTTCTCATCTTTTATCCGTTTCGCTTCCCATGGCCTTCTTGGTTTCTCATACGTCTTCTTTCTTTTCCTTGGATGCCCCATATTATGTACCTCCCTTCTTCCCTACGTCTTGTGCTGCCTGCTGCTTCTTTCTTATTACGCCTACTACCATACCCCTTCGACCCGTTGCTTTAGTCCTTTGACCTCTCACTTTCAGCCCTCTTTCATGTCTTATGCCACGATAAGACCGTATCTTCCGCAGCAAATTTATATCATCGCGAAACTTTAGCGCGAGGTCGGTTCCCATTATATGCTTGTTCTCACCGGTATTTATGTCTTTTCGCCTGTTAAACATCCATAGCGGTAAACGCTTCTCAGCACTATCAATCGCAGTTTTCAACCGTTCAACTTCATCGTCTGTAAGAGTTCCCATCTTCACCTTTGAGTCTAACCCCGCTGACCTAACAAGCGTCTCCGCTATTCTTCGCCCTACACCCGTTACGCCACATAGCGAGTCTGCTACGTTTCTCTTACCATCTAAGTCTGCATCCAGAATTCTAACGAAATATTTAAATTCCTCTCCCGTCTCTTCTACTTCTTCACTCATTTCTTCTTTTAGTTTTATTTCGCCGAGGAAGGGATTTGAACCCTTGAGTCCCTTGCGGAACACAGGCTACCTGTTCGGGGAGTTCCAGGCCTGCGCCTTACCACTCAGCCACCTCGGCTTTACCCCTCCAACTCTTTACATACGTCCCCCGCTTCATAAACACCTTATCCGTCTTTACACACACACCTTTTTCCGCTGTGAGCATATCTTTCGAGACCATCTTTGCTTCGCCTATGCTCACTGCTTCCCCTTTCGATGTATATAATACTACACGATTTCCTATATTTATCCCTTCTTCTATCCGAGAGATACCAGGTGCTGTGAGATCTGCACCGTGACATATTGCATCAACTGCACTATCCTTTACAATTGTGCATTGCAGATGCCCTAACGCATATTCCATTGGCATGATAAGTTTCCGTAGAAGGTGCTCATCGCCTTCCTCAAAAAAGATGTATGCATCTTTTAGGTCTTGCAACTTCGTGAGGCTCGTCTCATCGAAAGGAAAGGATTTCGTCCTTCTCAACTGCACTAGATGCGCGCCTACACCTAAAGCGAGACCGAGGTGATGGCACAGCATTCGCATGTATGTTCCTGCTTCACAACCCACTTTCATCAGTACGTCGTTACCGGCAATCTCCATTATCTCTAGATAATGCACTTCTCTTATCCTCACCTGCCTTTTGACAGCCGACTTCAGTGGTGGTCTTTGATATATCCGGCCCACGAAATCCTCGCTTATCTTTCTCAGTTTAGCCTCTTCAACAGCGCCATGCAGTTTCATCACGCATATATACCCTTTATCAGCAATGAAAGTGTCAACTAACTTAGTTGCTACTCCTAGCATGACTGGTAGGACCCCTGTAACCCTCGGGTCCAGAGTACCGGTATGCGCAGCCTTATTTATCGTCAGTATATCCTTTATCCACGCCACTACTTCATGAGACGTTGGACCCGCAGGCTTGTCTATATTAATCACACCACTCGCGATATGCGCCTTTATTGTACGAGCTTCTGGTGCACACCCGTATTTTGGATCAGTAAAAGTGGGGGATTTTTCCAATTTACATCTCTCTAACGGCTTATTACTTTTTATCATCCTCTGTTTTCTTTTAGTCCCCTTTCCATTAATTTATATTCCACTTTTTCCGGTCTAGTATAGCCTACAAAAGAAAAGACCTATAAAAATCTATAGACACAAATTAACACCAACTAACGCAGCTAAAAATAAATAAATCAGTGCAATCAGTGTAAATCAGTGTCTGAAATTCGGATAATTTAATTCTCGTTTGTTTTCTATCTAAAACCCAAAATGGTTCAACTACATTCGTAGACAACATCTACAGTAGCGCTGACTTCTACCGCTTTTGTCTTCAATTTTAATATGTTTTTCTTTTCAGGCCATATATCAAAGAGATTCATAATGGAATAAGCAGTTCCCAATATCGGATGACCAGCAAAAGGCAGTTCAAATTTGATCGTAAATATTCTTATCTCAAAATCAGATTCTGGATCAGCACTATTGAAAATAAATGTTGTTTCTGAATAATTGATTTCGTTTGCCAATTTTTGCATTTGTTCAATTCCGTCCATTAGCATCTTTGAATACTGCCAATTGGTTGCCAGAATATGGAATATGCGTAAAAACATCAATAAAAAAGCATTCTTTTTTCATCTTTCCCTCTA
>QENH01000168.1 GCA_003336485.1 Candidatus Methanophagales archaeon | reverse complement strand
CTGCAAAGGGAGTTATAGACGAGTACAGAACTCGCTGGGGCGTTGAAGTTTTCTTCAAAGAAGAGAAGAGTTACTGGTATTTAAACAACTTGCCCAGCAGAAAGCTAAACGCCGTGAAATGTACGATTTGCTTCAACTTCATCGCCTACAACTTGATTTCCATCTTCAAAAAGACTCTTTCAGAAAAATACCAGAACGTAGGCATTAAAGTACTTAGAAGAGAGGTTCTTCGGAAGAATGCAATCATGTATTTCAAGGATGATGGATTTGAGCTAGAGTTTAACGTGAAAAAGACAAAAGAAAAATATTATGAACATATCGAAAGCATAAATAGCTTTGTTGAGAAGATGAGAGAGAAGAGGGATATTCTGGATGCCATTTCTCTATCTCACTAAGCATCTTGAAGGAATTTACTGAGTACTTTGCACGATTTGTTTTTTCTGTATGCTGATTTAATCAGGCGATTGATTTTTTGAGCAGATTTACAATTTTTATCGGTGGATTGATGACCAATAGTTCTGGAAACATACTAAAAGCCATCAAATAATTTGAGTTGGTAAGTCTTTAGATATGAAAAGAAACTATCTGAAATTATAAAGACTAGACAAGCTTCCATAATCCTGAGTCCTGCATCCGGTCGTTGCTGGATGTCCCGATAAGAGATCTTCTCACCGGGTACTCTGCCCAAAACGGCTGTGCCCGGCTGGCTTGCTCGCTTGATCAACACCAGAATTGAGATGGCGACTCCCAGACCCACGCCCTGCAACACGCCGAGGGTAAGCACACCAAAGAAACAGACCATCCCCAGCGCAAACTCGGTGCGGCTGCTTTTCAGTTGGTTCTTGAGTTTGGCAGTCTGGCTAAGACCAATCATCGCCATGATCACCAGGATGCCGCTGATGATATAGCTGATCTGCGTCTTCCCTCCTGCACCCATAGCCACCGATGTCTTCGACAGGCTGCCCGTTACAACATATCCCGAGCTCAGCCCGGCGCCCAGATTAGCAGTGCCCAAGGCAACCAACTCCTGATCGGGATCAATTTCCCCACCCCCTTTCGAGGCGGCGCCAAGCGTCTCTATGTAGCCGAGCAGGACTATCGCCAGAGCGCCGGGAATAATAGCTATATAATCCGAAAAGCCAACGTCTGGCAAACTCATGGGTGGCAAGCCGATGCTAAGCTTACCGACTACGGCAACGCCTTTAGCCGTCAGGTTCAGAGCTGAAACCGCCACAATGGAAATAATAACGGCCGTGAGCGCAGCCGGCAGTTTCGGCACATACCGCTCGATAGCAAAGATTAACACGAGGGTGCCAACACCGAGTGCCAGCGCTGTCAGGTTAGTATCGGGCAGCCCCAGGATAATCAGCCAGACTTTTTCAAAGAATCCGCTGCCGCCACCTTCAATGCCGATCAGCTTATGCACCTGACCTATGATGGTGACCAGGACAATACCCTCGAGAAAACCGGTCATCACCGGGATCGAGATAAAGTTGGCTATCCATCCCATCCGTAGAAATCCAAACACTATGAAGAATACCCCAACCGCTATCGCCATCGCCGATGTTAGCGCCAGATACTCAGCCGCACCAACGGCACTGGCGGAAATTAGCGCCGTCGCCGAGTCAGGTCCTACCACCAACTGGCGCGACGTGCCGAAAATGGCATAAAAGAACAGCGGTATGGGAATGGTGTATATCCCCATTATCGGAGGCACTCCGACAATCCCGGCATAGGCCATTGCCTCAGGCACAAGCACCGCCCAGATGGTCAGCCCGGCAATGAGATCATAACGCAGCCAAGAGGGTTTGTACTTTGGCAGCCATGTCAGGATCGGCAGGTACCGGTGGAGCAGTTTCTTAAGCTTAGTTGAACCTGTTTTGTTACTCATAGTATTTGTCTCATTCTGTTTTTTTTGGCGGTAGTTCCCCTCAGCAGATTGGTTAAAAAGACTCCTCTTTACGCCTGAAGAAGATGCCTGTGCCTACGATGTTCTGAGTCCAACTGGGCTGCCAGGAGTACAGAACCGGGTCTTTGCCTGTGTCTTTGTCATTAACGACCACATTCAAGCGGAACGACTCCCATTCACCGCCGTACTTCTCGTTGAGCCATTCAAAGGGGATCTTGAATACCCTCACGTACCCAGTAGCGGTGCGTTGACCTGCCACCTTGATCAACGGCGATATCACGTCTGGAAACTCCTTCTGAAACAGAATCTGAGGATTATCTATGGGGCTGGTAATGAACGCAAAGCACTCAGCTTTCAAAAAGCTGGTGATTGTGCCGGGATTATAGGCGCTGCTTTCCGCGGGTGAAGGGATCAGGGCCAGCCCAACGGTGTCGAATTGGACAAAGTCCATCCCCATGCCAGCTATTACGTCGTCGTCAATCACGTCTATTGCCACGTACACGTTCTCGTCATCGGCACGCACATCAAAGCGAGCCATGCCGTCCACCAGGGCTGCATCGCCGTACTTTTGGACACTCGGTCCCATGCGTCCCTCCAGACTGCCGATATTATGAATTTCGTGCGCATCATTCATATTTTTGGCGTGGAATGTGTAGCGCAGCTCGCCCCACGCTGTCAGCAGGTCGCCGTCCAGCTTGACGCCCTCGATAGGCTCAACGGTTGGGTATGAACGTTCTGCAGCGCAATTTTGGTTGTGCAACCGGAAAAGGTATCGCCATCTATAAAGAACGGTACGATTTTGACTGGCGGGTGGTGGGTGAACTCCTCCGCCACGGTATGGATGGACTCGTTAATGATCTGGTCGTCAAGGATGCCGCTCAGCGCCAGGTTGGCGTAAACTGGTTCCCCTTCCGACGGCACCGTCACCAAGGTCACGTGGTCGAACTCGCCAAGGAATAATCCCCGTAGTGGGGAGATGCCACCGGTGGTAGAAAGATTGAGGTAGTCCGCGCCCTGCCGCTTGTAAGCCACGTAACTGTGGGTGTGCCCCACTATAACGGTGTGCTTCCGCTGATGCAGGAGCGCTTCCAGATCGTCCCATCTTCCAATGTTCTTGCTGCCGTCCCAGAGAGGGCGGTGCATAAAGGCAAAGGTCCAACAGACGTCCGGATGATCTTCCAGCACCTTTTTGAAGTATTCGTACTGCTCCGTATCAATGCCGCCATCGTGGCCGATGTCATCTTTTTTCTCGATCGCGCCCGTTTCACTCGTCATGCACAGGAATAGCACGTTCTTGTAGACAAAGTGGTAGTAGTTAGTACCGAATTGTTTGTTCCTAGCCCTATACCTCATGTTCTCATTTCAACGAGTCAATTATGCACTATTCGTCTATGAAAAGCTTTATATATACAAACAATGCTATATATTGGTAAAGCGTTTAAAAGTTTTTGAAACCTTTTGAAAGCTTGCAAGGGTTTGTCAGGCTATAGCGGAAAAAAGAGGCGACCTAAAAAATGGATTTGTGGAATCTTATAGCAGCGATCATATTTGTGATAAACGTTATTTTCGCGATTGGCATTATCTTTTTTGAACGAAATAGGAAGAATATAGGGGCAACCTTTGCGTGGCTGGCAGCGTTATTATTCATGCCAGTATTAGGGTTTATTTTATACCTGATCTTCGGACAGACGTTCAACCGTGAAAAAATGTTCAAAGTCAAAGCAGAACTCGATGCAAAGCAGAAATCGCTACTCAAAGGGCAGTTGGAAGGGTTACAAGAATATAAAGCTAGTTCCTCTGATAACGAGTTGAATAGATACCTTGCCATGGCACACATGCTGCTAGTCAGTGATATGGCGCTACTGACTGAGAACAATCAGATCCAGGTGTATACTGATGGTAATGATAAGTTTAACGCACTGCTGGACGCGATAAAAAACGCCAAACAGCATATCCACATTGAGTACTACATAATAAGGAATGACGATCTTGGCCATAAAGTCGTTGCCGCACTGGCTGCGAAGGCGAAAGCGGGCGTAGAAGTGCGTTTGATCTATGATGGTCTGGGCTGTGCGAAACTACCGCGCAAATTCTTTAAAGAACTCACAGACGCAGGCGGGCAGGTAGCCGGCTTTTTTGAGCGCAAGATTCCAGTACTAAATAAACGTGTAAATTATAATAAGAATTATAGAGATCACCGTAAAATTGTGGTCATTGACGGAACTACCGGCTTCGTGGGCGGATTTAACATCGGCGATGAATATCTGGGCAAAGGGCCGCTGGGTTATTGGCGCGACACGCACCTGAAACTTAACGGTTACGCAGTCGGTATGCTTCAGATTCGGTTCTTCCAGGACTGGAGCTTCGCAGCGAAGGAAGTTCTGGACGCGGAACCCAAATATTTCCCAAAAGAACAGGACGTTACCGGCGATTCCGCCGTCCAGATCGTTTCTTGTGGCCCGGATACTCAGTGGGAGCCGATAAAAAAAGGATTTATTGCACTGATTAATTCTGCTACGGAAACAATCTACATCCAATCACCCTATTTTGTGCTTGACGAGAGTGTAATGGAAGCGCTGAAAATTGCCGCTCTTACCGGTGTTGATGTACGGGTCATGATACCCTGCAAACCGGATCATCCATTTGTATACTGGACAAGTTATGCAAATGTTGGCGAGCTTCTGAATGCTGGTGCCCGAGCATATACATATGACAACGGGTTTATCCATAGCAAAACCGTTGTTGTGGACGGAGTTGCGAGCTCTGTCGGCACGGCAAACTGGGACGTAAGAAGTTTCCGGCTGAACTTCGAGACAAACGCATTCATTTACGATCGAGAAATAGCTGCGGTGCTGAAGACCGCATTTGAGAATGACATCAAGAAGAGTACGGAAATAACGAAACAACTGTACGGCGAGCGGTCCACCAAGATAAAGATAAAAGAGTCTATTTCACGTCTCTTTTCGGCTGCGCTATGAGCTGAAACAGTTGTTTGTAATTATCTATGATGTAGATCTTGCTAAACATCATCCGCTCCCAGGATATCTAGGTAGGGTCCACGTAAGTGGAAACGATGGCATAGCGGGTAGAGGAATTGACAAAAAGCGAATAACATCTTGTAATGGGGTGTATAGGGGTTCAAATTTTACCCTAACTCGAAAGGGTGCTGACTTACCCGCCGGTGTTTCCTTGTATGACGGGAGGCAAACCTGTGAATTATGAAATGCTTGAGCGGTATGAAGGGTAACTTTCACGTACCGTTCTAAGACGAGGATGGGCGAGTAATCGCCATATTCGTAATCTGCTACTGACACCTGACAACTCACACCACAAATACATTTATATTATTGGACTAACAATCAAAGTAATATGACAAAATCACGATGGACTTTTGTAGCTCATGTACTGAGAATAGCAATAGTTTTTTTCCTGGTCGTAGCAATATCGAATCACGATTTGCAATGGACACTCGAATGTATTTCGGCTATTATAATATTTTCGGTGCCGATTTTACTCAAACATATTTGGAACTTTAAACTGCCGGTGATTATAGACTTCTTGATCGTATTTGCATTGTTTTTGCATGTCGGCCTGGGCGGTGTATTTGACGTGTATTATGCCTTTCCTGATTTTGACATAATCACGCATTTTGTATCTGCGGCTCTTATTGCGTTCTTGGCATTAATCGCCATTTATCTTTTAGATAAAAACTGGGATGGACTATACATAAATATATATGCAATAGCGTTTGCCGTTGTAGTTATTACTATGGCCTCCGGAGTTGTATGGGAATTAGGGGAATGGACATCGGATGCACTTTTCGGGCTGGGGGCACAATGGGGTCTTCATGACACAATGACTGATTTACTTGTTAATACCATAGGCGGAATATTCATGGCACTAATTGGTATAAATCTAATAAAAACTGGTAGACTAGAAGTGATGACAAAGGATATGGAGAAATCGGTTGACTTACTGATAAATCATAAGAAGTGATCGGGAAACAGGATACAGGAGGTAATAGGTGGCGTTTCAGACGTATAATGACATGGAAATCTATCGTCAAGTCATGATTTGGCAATTGAGATCCATAAGTTAAGCCCAAGCTTGCTGAAATTCGAGTTATATGAAGAAGGGCGCCAATTGAGGAGCGCTGCTAAGGCAATTCCTGTGTATATCGTTGAGGGATTTGGTAGCCGCCAATACAAAAATGATTTTGTCCGATTTCTTACTTCGGCTTCCTGTGACGCAGAAAAACAGAAAAGCTTTTATACTGATTAATATAAAGCACTTTATATCATAGTTAGTTGGGTTAAGAGAGAAGATGGGAAAGGGGAAACATAAAGAAAATAGTAATACTAAAGAAACCGAACTAGGCGATGCGGTCATGGGCGAGAAGGTAGATCGGTTTGTTTTATCCCAGGAGTGCTGGGCAATAACACTGGAAGGCATTCTCGCCTTGCTCTTTGGTACTTTCGTTTTAATCATGCCAGGGATCACGATAGGGTGGTTACTCATCTTTTTCTGCGTATTCGTATTTGTGTGGGGTCTATTAGAAGTTGTTGCCTCGTTTCATGCGGATGAAGGGCGTCGCGGAATACTAATCGTTAAGGGCGTGAGTAGTATCGCAATTGCGCTCCTCGCCATCCTTTGGCCAAGAATCAGTCTTGTTGTACTGCTTTATTTGATCATGGCTTGGCTACTGATTAGAGGTATCTATAAGCTCGTATCAGCCTTCCGGCTACCGGCGGGCGATAGTAGTAAATGGTTAGTCTGTGTGGACGGATTTTTATCGCTAATCTTCGGCGTGCTGGGTATCGCCCTCCCAGGAATAAAAGGACTGGCGTTCATATGCCTTCTAATTGGGATTTACATGATCCTATTAGGCTTTACGCTTTTGGCTCTCGCCTTCATGGTGCGGCGTGACAAGCAGGCGAAAGCACGCAGACGCAAACCAGGCAAGCACAAAACACGATAAGATAACTAACTAACTAACTAACTTGACATTGTCAGATTACTCTGCGCTAAATGAAATATTACAAGGTCTCGTTAGAATTTATCATTCTTTATTGTGCACTGCCCTAAAAAGAAAAAAATAAAAGAGCAAAGGGTAGTTATTCCCTTATTTATGCCCATTACTGCGACAACTGAAAGGTACTCATGCTGGTTCTTCTATCTGTGGACATTCGTCCAGTGGATCGCTGTCTTCACTCTCGGCAGCGCCTGGTATGGTGTAATTGCCACCTGGTGGAGGAGACCAGTAGTTACTCGTCCAGATATTATCTGTTCCGTCATCTATCGCTTGTGACTCATTGTCAATGAAGCAGTTTTCATGTATCTCCGTGTTTATACCGCCGCTATCTATGCGAACTCCTACTATGGTGTTATTTCTGATAATATTGCTTTCGATTGTGTTGTTACTTCCTGATGCAATCAATATTCCCTCTTCGCAGTTTATTATCTCACCATTAGAAATCGCATTTCCTGATGAGTTAAAAACCGCGATGCCGATGGCGCTGCAGTTTCCCATGACTGAAATGTTCAATATACTACTGTTTTTAATAACACAATTGCTTGCATTGTTCATATATATGCCGGCCAGTAGAGGACATGGAGTTAATATTGCATCTATGTATGCAGTTTCACCACTCGTTACATGTATCTCTCCTGTCAAATTCTGATAACCATCTAGTGTGAGTTTTAATGTATAGTTGCCAGGCGATACCGCAGTATCTGTATGTGGTGTTTCTGCTATATAGAGATCTCCTAAATACGTCTCTACATATATCGCTGCACCAGACGGTGTAGACGTGACTGTGGCAGCCCCGGGAATTGGAGCCAATGTTGCAGATATATTTACGGTTTCGCCAGCCGTTACACTTACCGTTTCTGTCCAATCGTGATAACCCTCGAGAGTGAGTGTCATTGTGTAGTAGCCAGGTTTTACATTTGGTATCGTGTAGGGGGTTATTTCATTTATAGCGACACCATCGAATGATATACCCGCACCAGATGGCGTAGAAGTGACACTGATAGACCCTGTTACTTGAGTCAATGTTGCATCTACGTTTGTAGTTTCGTCACTCGTTACTTGTACTCCTTCTGTCCAATCTTGATAACAATCAAGAGTGAGTTCTATTGTATGGTAGCCAGGCATCATTGACATCGAGTGAGGTGTTGTTTCACCAATAGGCGCGCCATCTATTGCTATATCTGCACAAGAGGGTGTAGAAGTGACTGAAAGAACCCCATCGATTGGTGGACTTAGGGTCATTGTTGCTTGTACGTATCTAGTTTCGCCACTCATTACTTGTACTCTTTGTTTCCAATCGTGATAACCATCAAGAGTGAGTTTTATTGTATAGGCGCCCGGCACCATTGGCCTCGTATGGGGTGTTGTTTCACCGATAGACGTACCATCTATTGTTATAGCTGCACCAGAGGGTGTAGAAGTGACTGTGAGAACCCCTTCGATTGGTGGAATCAGGGTCAATGTTGCTTGTGCGTATGTAGTTTCGCCATCGGTTATCTGTACTTTTTCTGTCCAATCGTGATAACCCTCAAGAGTGAGTTTTAATGTATGGGGGCCAGGTTGTAGTGGCATCGTGAACGGAGTCAAAACGCCGGTAGGCATATCATCTATTATTATAGCTGCACCAGAGGGTGTAGAAGTGACTGTGAGAAAACCCTCGGGTGGGGGAATAGGGGTCAATGTCGCATGTACGTCTGTTGTTTCGCCACCCGTTACTTGTCCACTTTTAGTCCAATCGTGATAACCATCAAGAGTGAGTTTTATTGTATAGTGTCCTGGAGATACCTTTGTATTTGTATGTGGCGTTTTTCCTATACAGCTATCGCCTAAATACGTCTCTACATATATCGCTGCACCAGAAGGTGTAGATGTGACTGTGACAGCCCCGGGAATTTGAGTCAAAGTTGCATGTACGTTTGTAGTTTCACCACCCGTTACGCGTGCACTTTGTGTCCAATCGTGATAGCCCGAAAGAGTGAGTTTTATTGTATAGGTGCCCGGATTTATGGGCACCGAGTGGGGTGTCTTTTCACCGATAGGCCTGCCATCTAGTGTTATATCTGCACCAGCGGGTGTAGAAGTGATTGATAGAAACCCGGTGATTGTGGGAATGGGAATCAAAGTTGCATGTTCGCTTGTAGTTTCGCCACCCGTTACTTGTACACCTTTAGTCCAATCCAGATAGCCAGGAAGAGTGAGTTTTAATGTATGGGTACCGGGCATTAATGGCATCGAGTGGGGTGTCTTTTCACCGATAGGTGTACCATCTAGTGTTATATCTGCACCAGAGGGTGTAGAAGTGACTGATAGAAAACCATCGATTGAGGGTCCTTCAGGTACTGTAGGTTGTGTCGGTACTGTCAAGATAGAGACCGTTGTTTGACTCGTAGCATTAACATTCTTTGTCGTGTTTAGTACAGCACTTGCATCTCGTATAGTGAATCCGTCAAGCGTAATGTTCTCCTGGTCTGTTATGTTGAACACATGCATGCCTGTTCTGTTTGACTGTACGATTGTAACAGCGGAGCCGTTAGCCGAACGTATCAGTATATTTGATCTGTTCACAACTACATTTTCGGTGTATGTGCCATTGTGCACGATGATTGTATCGCCAGGGTGTGACATGTTTATTGCTGCCTGGATTGATTCGCCCTCATGGACCTGATAATCAGTCGCACTGACTGACGCAACTGCGAACAGCAGAATCACTATTACCAATGCCGCAGCTAAAGTGTCTTTCTTCCGTAAAGAAATCTGCGCTGAAGAAACTTTCTTTCTGTTTTCATCTTCTTCATTTTTCATTTTTTCATCTCCTAAATAACTAACTTCCTAATTCCTGATAGTTTCGTTTTAGATATAAATATTATTTATACCCTGTATCTCCGAAAGACCATATTTCATCTTATTCATAATAATGCCGTTGCACAATACTTGTATCCTGCATAAACCGGAGAATTAGAAAGATGTCTTAAAACGAATCAGCGTAAAAAATTGAAATACAGATAAAAGATCTTTTAGTAGTTGTACGGCAATTTTACTAGCATGGGCTATACCGTAGTGGATTTCTTGGTATCTTCTCTGTTTCGATGGATATTCAGCGAAAAACATCCATTAGAGAATGCAGAATACTCTCCTGGAGCATTCGTACGACTTCTGATGAATGCAGCGCAGGCAAAGGATTACGTTGAGACTATTAGCGGCATTGATCAGGAATTGCCAAACGTAGACACACTTTTTTGGCGATTATCCGAGTGTGCCACCAAGGATCTGATATTGCATGAATACAAAAAAGTCGTGAAAAGGCACATCGAAGTAGCGAAGGGGCAGATAAGAAGAAGGCGATTTATTATAGCAATTGATGAGACCCATGAGCCTTTTTACGGGCGGATAAAGAATCTATGGATCCACGATTACAGAAATGGTGTCAAAGGTGCTACTGGATCATACAAATACATCGTTGTATCTATTGTATCAGGCAATTTGAGATTCATCCTTCTTGTCATACCTATCCCGAAAATAAGCAGTGATACTGATTACTACGTGAAAGAGCTGCTAATATTCGTAAAATCGCTTATACCAATCGAGATCGTCCTTCTTGACCGGGGATTTTACTCATGGGGAGTCATAAATGCTTTACAGAAACTCAAACTGGGATATATAATCTTGGTTCCAAAATACGACAAGTTCAAGGAATGGCTAAAGAAAGGAGCGGGATTGCACGATCATCTGGGGAAACTGAAGAGAGACAAGACAACATACAAAATAAGTACAAATATTGTGATATTGCCAGACTATAAAGGTTTTGACTGGGTTTTTGCAACAAATATCAAATATGATAAGATTTTCAGATACGTACGCTATTATAAGAAGCGGTGGGGTATAGAAACCACGTTTAGAGTACAGGATGAGGTCATAGTCAAGACAAAATCGTCAATACCGATGATACGGATCGCACTCTTCGTATTCGAGTGCATGCTGTATAATATATGGCAGTTCTTCAAGGGGCGTGTTCCGTTCAGGAGATTTGTCAATATCCTGTTTAGGAGGCACATCATCAAAACAGCGGTATTTGCAGTTATTGCGCTCCTCGGAGAGAAGAATATTTTGGACGATAAAGGTCCGCCCCCAGACAAGATTTATGAGGAGTTAATTGGAAAATTTGGCTATAATGATGGAGTTAGCTTATAGCAAAGCTGTTAATGTGACTTCTTTGCCGTTTTTACTTTTTTCTACCGCTTAATTTGCGGACCACCCTTGCATCGAAGGGTTAATGGGCAATATATGCTCGATTATATTTGTTAGATATACTTTAAATCGGTTATTTTGTTAATATATCTAAAATATATTCGGAGATACTGATACCAACAATTTGTATGCTTCCAGAACTATTTATTATTGGTCATCCAGCCATAGCTAAAATTTGGGAATTAGCACAAAAAAAAAAATCGATTTGCATCGAAATACAGGATTGTATTCTTCCGAAGCACAGCTACACTTTATCGTTTCAGTCGAAAATTCATTTTTATCTTTACCCGATTGCACAAGCGGCTTGCAACACTTACTTTTGCTCTAAGTGCACGTCCAATTGTGGGTATGGGATTTCAATTCCTTCTTCCCTGCTGAATGCTTCGAGAATACCATTTGTCAGATCTAATTTAACAGTCCAGAAATCCCCAGTATTCGTCCATGTCCTTAGTTGAAGGTTTACGGAAGAATCCGCCAATTCCGTGGTGACAATCGCCGGTTCTGGGTCCGTTAAAACTAACGAATGTGCTTTCATCAGGTCCATTGCTACCGGAATTGCCTTCTTCAGATCGCTTTCATAACTTATGCCCACTGCGACATCAACCCTTCTCGTAGGCATTCTCGTGTGGTTAACTATCGCGCTCTCCCAGACAAGCTTGTTAGGAATTGTGATGAATTTATTGTCATAAGATAAAATCTCGGTTGCCATAAGCCCAACAGCAGTAACTTTTCCTGTCTTTCCCTCTACCTCTACCACTTCATCCTTGTCTATAGGTCTCAATGCGGCTATCAAAACTCCCGAAACTAAATTTGTGACTGAATCCTGCAGGTCAAACCCTAAAACCATAGCTATAACTGCTGACAGAGCAAAAATAACGGAATTCATAGAAAACCCAAACGCTTCTACTGCTAAAAGTATCACTATAACATAGAGCAACATGCTAAAGAATCTTGCCAGAAGTTCCGCAACGAGTTCTGCGAGTTTCGTTTTCTCTAATTGTTTCCTGAAAAGTGTCACTATTATCTTAGTGATCACCCATCCTGCGACCAGTATGATCAACGCAGCCAGCAGTTGAAAGACGGTTATGTCCGTAAACGGCAGCGTCTCCTGCAGTAAATCTGCTACGTCTGTCATCTTAACGCCCCTCTTACATTATAGTCATATATTTTCTGGCCCGTCATCATGTTACCATAACCAACTGAATTTTTCATAGTATATCTCCTTCCTGTTTTTTATTCTTTATTACCCAAAACACTAACATCACAAATCTTACGTGTATGTTTTACCGAGCTAGGAAGTCTAAAAAGTTTTTGGTCACCGAAACTTCACTCACTGCCACAACCTACTTATAGTCATCTATCAATCTCTATTCCCAGAGGTGTAAACCTGAACTATAAAATAACAGGCGATAACCTGCAACTGGTAACGCTAGAATTAAGCTCAGGCGAGAAGGTCTATGGAGAAGCGGGCGCGATGGTGTACATGAGCCCGAATATGGCGATGGAATCGAAGATGCGGATGAGGATGGCGAGCGAAAAATATGATGTGACGTCGGAACCACTCTCAAATCCTCTCGCAGGGACGAATATTCGAATCCTACCGCATTATCTACCACACTTTTTTGCTGTGGTGCCGAAAAGAGGTGATCTGTGAAGCGAAAGAAGAAGTCAATATGGCGGGAAGTTCCCTCTTTCTTTCTTTCTTACGTCCGGAAGCAGCAAAAGCCGTAGCCTTTATATAGTATATATGCCCTTTATATGGTGAAGGAATGTTGAAAGCATAGTAGAGTGCTTAGTAGAAGGCTGAAAAAATAGGGGGTGATATATATGGAAAAGAGAAAAGCGATTATTTTTGTGGCTATTGCAATAGCCGTCTTAGCAATGGCAGTGTCCATGGGGTGCGTTACTGATGAGCAGAAGGAAGAAAAAAAAGCGGAAGTCGAAGAGGTAAAAGAGGATCTCGAAACGACTAAAAGGGATATCGAAACCGGTATGGCTATTCAGGAAATAAAAGAGAGTGAGGCGGGTCAGGAATTAAAAGAAGAAGTAGAAAAGGCGGTGGAGGATGTCAGTGCGGCAGTAGAAGAGGCGGTGCAGGATGTCGGTGAGGCCGTTGAGGAGTTAAAAGAGGAAGAACAAGAAGCGATTGAGACCGTAAAAACTGGTGTCGAAGGGATTATCAATGATACAAAAGAGACACTGACTAATGAATCGAACCTATAGGCGGAGCTAGGAAGCAAAAGAGAGGGGAAAGTTCCCTCTCTTATTATTACGTTCTGGTGCAAAAGTCTGTTTTTGTATATTTTTTTCCAACTTCAAGAATTATGCGGTAGCGTCACGAATGTCAAAAGAGATTATTTCATGATGAACAAAACTTTCTGATTACCACATCAAATTTACCAATCTAAAGATTTTTAACGATATAGTTAGAACTACAAAAAGAGAACCATGAAAGTCACAATGGTAATACCATCGTATTGGTCAGGCGAGAAGAGAGGGGACGTTATCTATGATCACCCTACACCTTTGGATAGCGAAGGCACATTACTTAGAGCGATAGAGAGCGTAGATGTACTGTCAGATAAGGATTTCAAGCTCGTAATACTTGCTGTTGCCGATGCGACAGCTATAGAAGAGCAAGTAGAAACTAAAGTTGCTAGTATTATCGAATCCGCTTCCGCTGAGGTACTGCTATTCGGACCGTCCAAGCTTAAGCAAATACATGAGTTATTAGCTAGCACAGGCAAAAAGGCGTATATAGACCTTCTAAAACTCAGTGGCTATTCTAACGTTCGAAACATGTGCGTCTTCATCCCTCATATCTTAGGTTCTGATGTAGCAGTGCTTATAGATGATGATGAGGTATTTGAAGACCCGGAATACATGCAGAAGGCAAAGGAATTCATCGGTAAGGATATAGCGGGGCATGAGGTCAATGCAGTTGCGGGATATTACCTCCAGCCAGATGGCGACTACCACGTTAAAAAACCTGTTCGACCATGGATGAAATATTGGGACCAATATGACCGTATGAACGAGGCATTTGGTAAGATCATTGGGTCGGATCCGAGGTTAAAAGAGACGCCGTTTGTTTTCGGCGGGAATATGGTCATCCATCGCGACCTTTTTACCGTTGTGCCTTTTGACCCCGAAGTAACGAGAGGCGAGGACATAGACTTCTTGATAAATGCGAAAATGTTCGGTTTTCACTTCTTCCTTGATAATCAACTATCGATCAAGCATCTGCCGCCGTCCAAGGCGTATCCTATCTGGACGCAGTTGCGAGAAGATATACATCGTTTTATCTATGAACGTGCGAAGCTAGAACATCAAAAGCAGATAGCGGGAATGACACGGGTATATCCGGAAGATTTCGACCCTTATCCGGGCTGTTTCCTGAAACCCGATCTCGAAACGAAGATAGAGAAATCATCGGAATTGCTTTCTGACGAGTATCTTGCCCAGGGAGACAAGGGCGGTAGTGAAGAAGCATTAAATAATATTGTAATTGCCAAAACAGAGGCAGTGCCGAAATACGACCCGTTTCAACGGTTATGCGAGCTGCAAAAACGCTGGCATGAATTGATGCGCTTTTCTAGCCAGGAAGAAATTCGTTCGCAGATGCGTGATATTGTACTGGTATAAAATTATTCACGTGCATCAGACACACATCCATCCTTGGACACTAGAGCGGTTATTTATGGATGTTTATCGCGAGTACTGCTGCTCGGAACTGTACACATTGCTTCTATACGGTCCATACCCGCTAAAATGTTCTCCATAGATGCTGCGAATGAAAACCTGATATAATCTTTACCTGCGGCTCCAAATGCCGATCCCGGCGTAACAACGACATAAGCCTCCTTTAACAATCGTTCTGTGAATTCATCACCGTTACCGTAATTAGACGTGTTTACAAATGCATAAAATGCGCCTTCGGGATCCGGGCATCGCAACCCCACGTTGTTTAGCCGCTTCACAATAACATTCCTTCGCCTTTCGAATTCGGCCACCATCTCATTCACGCATTCTTGCGTGTTTTCAAACGCAGCTAAAGCGGCATATTGTGCTATAGACGATGCACAGCTTACTGAATGCTGCTGTATCTTTAGCATCCCTTTCTGTATCGCAACTGGTGCGACCGCATATCCTATTCGCCAGCCGGTCATTGCATAGGTCTTCGATAAACCATTTATGATAACTGTTCTTTCTTGCATATTGTCAAAAGAAGCAATGCTTATATGCCGCCGCCCATACAGTATCTTCTCATATATCTCGTCTGAAAGCACGAGTATGTCATGCGCAACTGCGAATTCCGCTATTTCTTTTAATTCGTTATCGCTAAGTACATATCCTGCGGGGTTATTCGGACTGTTTATTACTATCAGTTTCGTGTTCTCTGATGACGCAGCCTCCAACGATTCGTATTTCACTTCTTCTTCTATCCTCTTAATCCATTTGGGTGTACCACCTGCTAGTTTCACTGCCGCTTCAAATGTGACCCATGCCGGGTCGAGCAAAATCACCTCGTCACCGTAATCTAAGACACTCATCATCAACTCGTATATCGCCTGTTTCGCGCCCGCTGTCACTATCACATTTGCCATTGCGCAATCAACCTTATTTTCTTCTTTTGTCTTCTTCGCTATCTTTTCTCTTAGCTCGTCGATGCCGGCACTGCTCGTATAGTGCGTGTATCCAAGGTCTAAAGCGTGCTTTGCCGCTTCGCATATATGCTCCGGTGTTTTGAAATCAGGTTCACCAAGAGTGAAGTTCAGAACTTCTTTACCCTCTTCCTGTAGCTTCTTCGCTATCTGACCCATCTTTATGGTCGCTGACTCATCTATCCTGCTCAATCTTTTTGACAGCATTTTTTATCCCGCCCTATCTTCATCCTTTCAGATTTATTAAAATTGCAACTATTAACTGCATCCTCTTACTTCTCTTTACATAAAAAAGTAGTATTTGTTTAGCTCCTCTCTATATCCACAAGATCACACAGATTTTCATAAGATGGCTGTTTTCGCAGCTCCATAGTATGAATGTGGGCCATGTTCATCTTTTCATCAAAAACCAGTTTAGAAAAAGAGTTTACAGAAAAATACTTCGCAGTCTACCCAACTATACGGTTAGTTAGATGGCGAAGCGGATAAAGGGGAGATGCAGTAAGTTTTTGTGTACTCTAACAAGTACTTTTGCAGTCTATAACTTGCAGCGATATCCAGGACATATTCCCAATATTTCCAGTGCACTAGCTCCTGATGGCAATTCTTCATTTTTCTATATCTATTTGTTCTGGCAATTGCTGCTGGCGAACCTCAAAACTTTCACTTGTTATAGTGCAATCTTTGTAAATGGTGCACATATACGCATGCCTAAAATGGGTAATGCACCCATGCAAAGATTAATAATAACGAACAGTATTATGTGTATGTAGTATAAGGTTTTTTTTTCAGAAATGAAAGATTAAAAGGCTAAAATAATCGCTTGGGACAAGATATTCTATGGCTTTTGCATAGGTACAACATTAGCGGGAATTGATATCCTAATTCTATGGTCGCAAACATCTAAATTAGTTGGTCTCGTTCTTGTTATTGTTCCGCTAATACTTCTCTATATACATTATAACCGATATAAAAAGGACCGCGCATGTAGTCCTGGAATAAACGTGTATTGGTCTTGTTTGGGATTTATCCTTATCTTTATAGATCTTGCTTATTATTTCTGTACCTCTGATGTTTTTGGAACCTTAGACTATGGGGTGTTACTAATCGGATTTATTATTATTTTGCTGAACATGAATATACTCAGTTTTTTAAAATTGGATGAGGAAATGACTTCTTTTATAACCTATTTTATATTCATTTTTATTTCGTTACACGTGAAAAAGATGTAGATAAATGAGTTTATTGTGACTGTTCCACAATCACCTTAACACCTAATAGTCCTCCGTCGAGAACCTCACCTCTACGGACCTTGCATGCTTCTCCATATCCTCTGCCTCACACAACTTCACCACCACGTCCTTCATCTTCTCTAGGCCTTTCTTATCCAACCACTGCAAGGTCATTCGATGCATAAAATGGTCAACGTCAAGCCCCGAGAACAATTTCGCATAGCCCGCCGTAGGAAGTACATGGTTTGCTCCCGTTGCATAATCGCCAGCAGCGACCGGCGAATAATTACCCACGAATACAGACCCTGCATTTCTTATTCGTTTCAATACTGCAATCGGCTCTTTCACCATTATCTCAAGATGTTCGGGCGCATATTCGTTCGCAAAATCTATGCACTCTTGCATGCTATCTGCGAGTAATATCCAGTTCTGACCATCGGTTTTGGCTATGATTTTTTGCTCCACATCTGCTGCTATTCGCTCGGAATCAGTAAGAAGAACTGATATTGACTTAGTTCCATGTTCTGCCTGCGCGAGCATATCTGCAGCGATAAAGGCAGGATTTGCTGTTTCATCGCCGAGTATCAAGATCTCCGATGGCCCCGCCGGGAAATCTATTTCCACTCCTTCTTCTCGTACTACCATCTTCGCTGCCGTTACATATACATTCCCAGGTCCGACTATCTTCTGCACCTTCGGTATCGTTTTGGTACCAAAAGCGAGAGCTGCTATCGCCTGCGCACCTCCTACTTTGAATATTCGCGTGGCGCCTGCTATATCTGCAGCAACTAACGTGCATGGGTCTACATTTCCGTCTGCCATCGGCGGCGTGCAGACAGCAATCTCTCGCACGCCCGCTATCTTCGCGGGAATTACGCACATTAGTGCAGTACTAAAGTAAGATGCCGGAACATAAGCTCCAACTACATCCAGCGGCACATACGTCTCACCAATGAAGACGCCCTCACTAAATTCTTCTGTCCATGCTACCCGCTTCTGCCGGTAATGGAAATTTCTTATCGCTGCGTATGCTTCCTTAATAGACCTCAGCATCTCGCTATCTACGCGCTCTTTTGCTGCTTCTAGCTCGTCCTGCCCCACTTCTAACCCTTTCAGTCTAACAGAATCGAATTTCTCGGTGTATTCCCGCAAAGCTTCATCTCCCCGGCTCTTTACCTCTGCGATTATCCCTTCTGCCAGAGGCATAACTGCCGTTAAGTCAAACGATCTACGGAAAAAATCCGGCTTTTCTTGTACCTCTTTTAGCTTCTTTATCATCTTCCTCATACAACGTATCTACTTAATTACTTTACCACCTCTATCTACTTCTATCTTACCTTCCTTCTTTAAAATCAAGAAAAATATTTGGGCAAGCAAGATACTTTATCTATTCTTGGACCCTATCTACTTAAGGTAACCGAAAGATTAATTAAATGGAGAGACGTGAAAAATGACAAGTTCGATGGAGAAGGATGCGGGAGTATACGTTAGTATTCCAATCCCGGAAGGTGTGACTCTTAGCGTAAATGAGCGGATTGTGAAGGTGACCGGGCCAAAAGGAGAGCTAGAGCGTGAGTTATGGCAGCCGGGCCTCCGGATACAATCAGAGCAGGCGGATAATGAAGTAATTATAAAAAGCGATCTGTCAAGGAAGAAAGTGAGAGCGATCGCAGGAACTTATGCCGCTCACATCAGAAACATGATTACCGGAGTGACAGAGGGATTCTCGTATACTTTGAAGGCGGTGCATGCTCATTTCCCTATGCAAATAGCACTAACAAAAGCGGGCAATGCTGTTTCTATCTCAAATTTCCTCGGTGAAAGAAAGCCGCGGATTTCTAAGATTGTAGAAGGTGTGAAAGTGGAGATAAAGGGTAGGAAGATTGTTGTTTCTGGGATAAATAAAGAGGCTGTTGGACAGACGGCTGCAAACATAGAACAGAAGACGAAGATAAAAATTTATGACCCACGAGTCTTTCAAGATGGTATTTATCTCGTGGAGAAAGGTGTTGGTTTGTAGAGTCGGAATGAGCCAAAAGCGAAAACCTTTTTCTTTCAAGAATATTTTTGGTGATTATGCCTGAGATAATAGAAGGGGTAAGCCCCACGAGGATGGAATTGCTGCGGCTGCGAAGGCGGGAGCAATTAGCAGTGAAAGGGCATGATTTGCTTCGTGAAAAGCGGGATGCGCTTATTGCCGAATTCTTAGATGTCGTGGGTGAAGTGCGGGATGCGAGGATGGTAGCGGAGGCGAAGTTAAAAGAGGCTTTTGAATATCTGATTATTGCTCAAGCGGGGTTAGGTGTGGAAGAAGTGAGGCAGTTATCCTTGATGACCGCGCAGGAAATACCAATGGATTTCTCTATGAGGAGTATAATGGGTGTAAATGTGCCAATAATAGAATTACCTAGCGATTTATCGCGAGAAGTTACGGAGCGGGGATATGGACTCATGGATTCGTCATCTGCGGTAGACAGTTGTGCTAAAAGATTTGAAGAAGCACTGGCGAAGATAATAAAGCTTGCCGAGCTGGAGGAGGCGGTAAGGAATCTCGCGGGCGAGGTGGAGAAGACAAAAAGAAGGGTCAATGCACTCGAATATGTGATGATTCCCAGGTTGAAAACGACACGGAAATACATACAGATGCGTTTAGAAGAGATGGAACGAGAGAATTTCACGCGATTGAAGAAGATAAAAGCGATCCTGGAACGGAAGGAAGACTAAGCAGATATTTCAAAATGAAATTTGGTGCTTGGTTGTAATCTGTTTTTTCACTCTTTATTGAGCATATTTCAATACAGAATAAGAATAAAAGTAGAAAAACCCAAAAGTAATAAATATCTCCAAAATGGGAATAAAAAGAGAGTGATAAATAAGAAAAGACAAATGATGAAATGTTATGATGTATGAAAAAGTATCATGTTATCTAAGATGAAGATGCTGAGGGAAAAAGAGAGGCGAATGAAAAACGTTATCGCTTTTGCTGCGGTCATTACTGTCGTAATGGCGATAGTGCTTATTGCATCTTCTCCCTCCGCATCGGCAGATGCTGTTGAACGAACCTATGACAGAGTAGGTGGCATGCTGACATACGAAGGGGAGCTCCCAAGGGATGCGAATCACGATTCAAGAAGTATTTCCGTGTATCTGGGTGAAGAGATCATCTTTGAGAATGCTGCGGCAGGGAAGCGAGTAGATGTCATCGTCACCGGACCCTATGATGGTGAAGGCGATAAGAGGTCAGGCTGTATGGACTACTCTGTGAAAGCGGGCAAGTCATGGGATTCAAGTGGGATGAAAAAGGGGTATTTCTATTCAGTTGTCGAGAAGAACAACACAGATGTTGGTTGCTGGTTTGGTACAGAAGAACAATCCTTCGACTTGGAGCTTAAGGATGATAAAGATAAAGTACAAGAGAAAGAGTGTTTCGACCTCTCACTAAAATCGAACAACAAGAAGGACGGTGTGATGAAATTAACAATTGAAGACTCAGAAGGATATTCGATAATGAATGCCAAAGCTCAAGACATATACGAGGTTCTTGTGAATTACACGGGGAGGTACTTTGACACTGATCCTATTGATACGGATAATGAGCCGGTGTGCGGAATAAAACACGATGTAGACGGGCATCTTATTTTTAACACCTCGCAACTGGACATGGAAGATGGAAAATTTAGTATAATTCTTGAGGACTATGCAACAGAGGAGACGGACGATGTGAATATCGAGGTTGAGATGATATATCTGGATGTGGCATGTGATGAAGAGGTGCGAAAAGGCAATGACATTGTCATCATAATAGAGAGTTCGTTCTACGATAAATCAGTACATGTAACTGTCGGAACATTTTACAATGAGTCACCAACTTTTGACAGACAAGGCAAGAAAAAGATACGGATTTCTACTGATGATATAGACTACGGCAGGTACACGGTAACGGTTGCTTATGGCGATGCGTCCGAGATCAAATATGTAGTGGTAAAGGAAAGTGTCACAAGCATAGAAGTGCCAGGGGATGCAATTGTCGGTGACATCGTCCATATAGACGGGACTTCAGAGTATGGCGATTTTGCTGTTTTTGTAATTGATGATGTCTTTGAAGGCCGACTACCAATAACTGATGATAAATTTGAATGGGACTGGGATACGAGCGGCGAACTCGACGGCAACCGCAGAATTGAAGTTTTCACACTTTGTGAGCTTCCACCTTTTTCCATCGGTGACTATGTCAGTGATGACTGGCAGAGAGATGCGGGTGTAGACGCATCAGCATCTATAATCTTGTCTATACCTTCCTTTAACATGACCGTTCCGGAATCCATAGCTGTGGATGACTCTATAGTGATAAACGGGACAGTCACAGGTGCTGATCATGTTTACATCATCGTCTTCAACTACAAAGGGGAAGTGGTGTTCCCTACGAGTGAAAATGCGAATGATGTACCTGCAAAGAGTACTTCCGTTGATGAAGGCGAGTGGAGTGAAACGATTGCCAAGCTTGATAGCGGAGACTATACTGTGTTTGCTCTTAGCGAATGTGATGATGGGGTAACAGAGGTAATAAGAGATGGTAGCTGGGTAATAGGTGGTGAATGCAAGACTACGGAGCAGAGAGTGGCGATCCTCAAAGATGAAGTGACCACCGCTGGTAGCGACGACATGTACGAACTTGCGTATTTCTACGTTACCATGCCCAAAGTACGTTTGACAGTACCAGAAACGGTGAAAATCGGAGATGCGATAAGTGTGCAAGTGGAGACGAACATAGAAGAAGATGTGGAGGCTTTTGTATCGTTACTGTCTAACGCAGATATAATTGATGAGGTAACGGTTGAGGTCCAAAATGGTCGTGGGGATGCGAGTTTTGATACGAATGAGCTTCAACCTGGTAAATATGTCGTGACGGGCTCCATCGAGGAAGAAGCTTATGATGCAGTGGGCGTGATACTGGTGGAGGCGGAGGTGACGGACGTAGTGGATGAAGTGATGGAAGTGGTGGGAGAGGGCGAAGAATTAATATCGGGGAACGAGTCGGTGACTGTGCCGGAGACAACAGTAGAAGCGATTGAAATTGTAGATGAAAGAGAACTAAATGAGAGTCAAGAAGGCCAAGAAACGCCGGTAATCGCATGGGATTTGCTTATTGCGGTCATAGTGGCCATTTCTATCTCGATTGTTGTGAGAAAACGTCGTTGACGTCTCCCTTTACTTCTCCATCCCTTTTTGAGCCGCCAAACTTTGCGCTTGCGAACACGCCTTTGCAAGCAAAAGTGCGATTGTCTCACTTTCATATATGCATGCGTTAATAGATAGATTCCTCGCATCGGTATACGCCTTCTGGATCAACGGCTCTATTGTCTCTGATGTAGGATAAGCGCAGTTAAAAGCCAAAGCTTGGGATTTAGCATTTGCTTCGCGTAACATATCACCAATAGTATAGCGAGTTGGATAGTCGTACTTTATGTTTGTGGCAAGCGAGAAAACCGCTCTTGCTGCTTCTGTTACATCCGAAAGGTACTTCGATGTATCTACATGAAGTACATCAGACGAGAACAGCACACTCTCTCCCAAGTCATAGACCGCACACAGATCCACACCTTCCGTTATCGGATAGATTTCGAGTTTTGCCAACATGTCTGCAAGCTCAGGAGAAACTCGTTCTCCTCCTTCTACTGCTACTTTCCTTTGCTTTACTACTACTTTCCCACCATCTATTCCTGCTGGGATACCCAAATTCTGCAGTTCCCCTACTACCGGTCCTGGTCTGAGCGAAGTAGGTCCCTCCTCTATTACAATATCCTGGGGTGCGACCGCACCTGCTTTTATTGGTGCTGGTATCTTTCCCTTTTCCATTACTTTATACAATTCAAAAGCATCCAAATCGGTAAATATCAACGCCATCTGGTCGTCAATGAAATCCACCATGTCATTCATTCCCTTTTCACGGAAGGAACGGGAGATCATGCTATTCTTCGATACTCTCAACAATGCATCACCCCTAAACTCCTTTCTTATCCGCTGTAGTTGCTTAGAGCCTAATCCTCGTATCTTCGCTAGCCCTATGGTATCATACGAGCCAAGCAAGCCATTTATGCTCGCAACCTGATCCTCTTTCCATTTCCTAGCTCGCTTTTCCTTCTTTTTCATCTTTACGCCACCTTCACCGAATGACCCATAGTTGTTTTCATGTAAACCGACGCTATATTTTGCCAGCCACGCTCCAAACGCGATTCTATTGACTTCATCACGGCCGCGGCATTCTCTGCTATGTCATTTGCATCCATATTCTTACGGCCTATATTCACCCATAGCGTTGTGGTCTTCGACCGCACCCGAGCAATCTTCCCCAATCGCGTCAATATCTGTACAGGGTCCGCACCCGGCGGGATAGCTTCGGGCATTTTACCTCTAGGCCCCAATATCGTGCCTAGGCTCTTACCCACAAGCGCCATAAGAGCAGATTCAGCAATAAAGTAATCGCATCTGTTCACAAGTGCTCTCGCTTTTTTCTTATCCATCCTCTTCAGCTCTTCCGGGTCTATCAATTCAGCACCTGCATCTTTCGCTTTCATCGCTGTCTCTCCGGAAGCGATTGCACCTATCTTCAACTCCCTGAACTTCTTTGGTAACACTATGTCAATATTAATCCGGTTCTTCGGCTGTTTTAGATCAACATTCTTTAAATTTATGCTGAGGTCTACACTTTCAACAAAGCCACGCTCTTTTGAACCCAACACATTTCCCACTGCCTCTAATATCTCTTCAGCTTCCATCTTTTGCTATCTCCTCGTCATACCTGCCTTCTTCTATATCCTTCTGTATCTCTTTCGCCGCCTTCCCTTCCACTTTCAGACGCATAGAAACACAAGTGCCAATTATCTCTTTAATTGCACTTTTTAACGACACTGCCAACATGCCTTCTTTCTTCTTCTTCGCTATCTCTTTTAGTTGCTCCAACGTTATATCGCCAGTATAATCCGTGGTGGAGTCAGTTTGTGCCTTTTCGATCCCTAATTCTTTCTTTATTAATGCGGATGTCGGCGGTATGCCTACCTTTATGTCGACCTCTCCTGCGTCTACGGTTATCTTCACCGGGACTTCCATCCCAGCATAAGCCTCTGTGTGCTCATTTATAGACTTTACTACATCCGTTATCTTTACGCCAAGTGGACCTAAAGCGGGACCTAACGGAGGTCCCGGACTCGCTTTTCCGCCTTCTACTAAAACTTCAACTACTGTCATCTTTTTTCTCGCTTCGTGTAACTTTAATCTCTTCCTTCTTTTTATAAAGTTGTACTAGGATAAATAAAAATTTATGGGCGTAAATATACGAGAGATAGTAGAGTTGAGAGAGACGAATTTAGGTGATCTCTCGGGCAAAATCGTTGCAGTTGATGCTTATAATACGCTTTACCAGTTCCTAAGTATCATTCGCCAGCCCGATGGTACGCCGCTTGCGGATTCTTCTGGTAGAACCACTTCCCATCTCTCCGGGCTGATATACCGCACAACGAATTTAATGGAGGCGGGACTAAAGCTAGTATTCGTTTTCGATGGTAAACCATCCAAGCTAAAAGCGGATGTTATTAAGGCACGGTCAGAACGGCGGGAAGCGGCAATGCAAAAGTGGGAAGAAGCAAAGGTGCTATTCCCCAAAGATGCTTTCAAGTATGCGCAAGCATCTACACGAATTGACGCAACGATAGTGGCAGATGCGAAGACGCTTTTGACCTTTATGGGCATCCCTTACGTGCAGGCGCCTTCAGAAGGTGAGGCTCAGGCTGCTTACATGGCCCAAAACGGGGATGCTGAGCTCGTTTCCTCGCAGGATTACGATTCGTTGCTTTTTGGCGCTCCCATTACCATAAGGAACCTCTCTTCACCGCGAAAAAAAGCGAAGCTCGAACTCGTTGAATTAAAAGCACTTGAAAATACGCAGGGGATAATCCGGGAAGAACTCATAGACATTGCCATTTTAGTTGGTACTGACTTCAACGAAGGAATAAAGGGTGTGGGCGTTAAGAGAGCGCGGAAGCTTATAAAAAAACACCGTTGCATCGAAAATATACTCAAATCCGAAGCTGCAATTGATACAAGTGCGGGAATAGAGAATTACAGACTCGTGCGAGAACTTTTCTTACATCCGGACGTAACGGAATCTTATGATGAACTAAAGTGGGGTACACCAGACGCAGGGAAAATAAAGGAATTACTCTGTGAGGTGCATGAGTTCTCCGAAGAGCGAGTGGGTAAAGCGTTGGAGAAGGTTTTAATACGGGAAAGGGGGCAGAAAAGCATAGAACAGTGGTTGTGAACGGGTAACGATCTCGTGTTTTTTATATTGCCATATTAGTTTATTAAAAGAAGCGTAAAGGAACATGATAACCGCGGAAGAAGTAGTGCAGAGTTTACCAATGCTTTTGAAAGCGCACCCGGAACTCAGAACGGAAATATATGAGATCATATCAGATGAATTTGTAAGGCGGGGCGAGTTTTATGAATATATGAAGAAGAGCGACGAGCGATTTGAACGTCTGCTGCAGGAATTACGAGCTTTTAGGGAGGATACGAATCGCAGATTTGAAGCGGTAGATAAGCGGTTTGAAGCGGTAGATAAGCGGTTTGAAGCAGTAGATAAGCGGTTTGAAGCGGTAGATAAACGATTTGAAGAAGTCTATCGCAGGTTTGATAAGGTAGATAGAGACTCTAAAGATTTAAAAGATTGGGTAGGTATAGTAGTAGGCGGATTTCAGAGGCGAGCGGGACGAAGTCTTGAAGATGCGGTTGCAGGAACTTTGAGGATTGCTCTGGGCAGAGACGTGAAACCAGAGAATATCACGATGAGAAAGAAGGTGATGGATGACGAGGGGATGATCGGTCTGAAAGGGAGAAGCTATGAGATTGATTTATGTTTAACTAACACGGGAAGCATGATATTTGAGATAAAATCATATGCTGAAGAGGAGGACATAGAGCGATTCAATGACAAGGCGGAACTGGTGAAGAAGAAGTTAGGGCTGAAGAAAGTGGAGAAGGTGCTCATTACGCTTGAGAAACACCCGTCGGTAGTGAAACAATGCGATAAGTTAGGGATTCTGGTAGGATGAGTAATTAAGATAGACACAAATCTGTTTGGACGTATCTCGATGGATCAGAAATAAAAAAACGCTCCTGCAACGGACTGGTATCGCTATTATGGACGCAATACAATCTATCCTCTTAGGTGTGCTCCAGGGGATCACGGAATGGCTCCCTATAAGCAGTCAAGGGCAAGCAGTACTAATTATGTTGAATTTTATGGCGATAGATCCCGAGGATGCAATAACTGTCGCTATTTTCCTTCATATCGGCACAATGCTCGCGGTTATTATCAAGTTTAGAAACGATTTCCGGTCAATGCTGAACAGGGAGTCGAAATTATTGAAGGTCATTATCGTTGCAACATTATCAACGGCAATCACGGGCGTGCCGCTTCTACTATTCTTCAAGAGCCTGTTTGCAACCGGCGAGATTGCTACTCTGTTGATCGGCGTTATGCTGATATTGACCGGGATATTGCTCGGCGCGCAAAAGCAAACCGGCTACCGGTCTCTTGACGAGCTAACCACAAAAGACATGATTATCGCAGGTCTTGCGCAGGGGTTTTCTTGCATACCCGGTATCTCCCGGTCGGGGACGACGATAAGCATTCTGTTAATGCTGGGTATCAAGCAGGAGCTTGCATTGAAAATTTCGTTCCTCATGAGCGTGCCGGCGGTTTTGGGTGCTATTGTATTGTTCGACATCAGGGATGTAACGGCTATTGGGCTGACGGATGCCAGCCTTATGATACTCTCATCGCTTATAGTGGGCTATTTAGCGATGGCTATTCTTTTACGATTTGCAAAACGGGTAAATTTCGCGCTTTTCTGTATTTCCTTGGGTGCGATCACACTTATATCGCAACTGCCACTGTTGCTCACGAACTTGTGAATCTGCAACTTAAACCCATATCCTGCCGTGTACATCCGCTAACCAAACACAACCTCTTTTATATGTGAAACTATGTCTATCATATTAGTGGAGATGCAAGCAATGATAGAAATAGCTCTGGCGTTGATATTAGCTGCCTTTGCGATTGCCATGGTGACAACCCCGCTACTAATAAAGAAATTAAAAAAGGGCGGCATAGTTACTACGGACCAGTACAAGAAGGATTTGAGGCAGATACCCACAAGAGGCGGCTTCGCTATTATTGCTATTGTATTCTTATTGTTCGCCATAATAACGTTATGTGAGTACCTGCCGCTTTGCGTTCCGATTACACTAACAGATGTAGATTGGGCGATGCTAATAGTGGCGGGCTTATTTTGCGCGTTTGGATTGGTTGATGACTTTGTAGATGTTGGTAGACCGGTAAAGATATTCATGCTTTTCTTCTTCTCTTATCGGTTGATATTTGAGATAGGATCGACAATGGTCACGATACCGTTTATCGGTAGCTTTGACCTCGGTTTGTATTATCTCTTCCTGATCGTACCGATTTACGTGTTGGTGGTGGCGAACCTGGGGAACATGCACTCAGGGTTTAATGGGTTGGCGTCCGGGCTATCAGCGATTGTGCTTCTATTCCTGCTGATTAAATTCGTCATGGCGGGCTACAGCGGCATTTTCATGCTGAGTTGTATGTTCGGAGCGACTTTTGGCTTCCTCTGGTACAACTTTTATCCCGCCAAAATATTCTGGGGCAACGCCGGCTCGTTATCCGTAGGCGCGGCTATCGGTGCTGCGATTGTGGTATCTGGCTTTTTAGTCGCAGGGTTCGTTATGTTAATACCACATATAGTAAATTTCTTGATGTATGTCTATTGGCGGTTAATGCACAGGCGCCATCCTGAGGACGGAAGATGGAAGATAGCGAAGTTTGGTCACGTTCGTGATGATGGTACGCTTGAAGTTCCGAACTGTTTGACCTTGAAGTGGGTGCTGCCATATTACTACCGGGTGACGGAGAAGCAAGCGGTGCTGGCGATGTATGCGCTAACAACACTGTTTTGTGTCGCCGCTTTGTTCATCCCGTATTGACAGTATCTCCGAAAGCATATATTTACCCTATGCATAATAACGGCGTTGCACAATACTTATATCACACATAAACGTGGGTGCTCCCCCGTTTGAATCGGGATAAATAATTTGGTAAAAGTAGTAAGGTTCATAACATCGCTGACACGCAATACATTCAGAACTTGCACACCAACTCTTTTACATTTTCATCAATTTTGTAACCATGAATCTTGATAATCCCCGCCTTTTACCCCTTCTGCTCCCGATAGTAGATCATCAATTGTTCCTGCTTTGTGTGGATGGTCTCCCATATATATTCATAATCTAACGATTTGATAACCTCGAAATCTTCATTCAAGATATTGATTGTCCCGTTTTCATTCACAGCCCTTATAAAGAGGACCTTGCCCACAGTAATCGGCAGAATATTACCATCAATCGTGAAGTCCACACTGATTTTGCGATGTCGTATAGACTCCAGATTAGCATTCCGGTATTTCCAATCCTGGTGATTGCTATGTCGTTTCAGGAAGATTTTTGCTTCTTTTAGGTGGTGTTCCAGATCCGAGAATTGCTCTCGCACCCACAATTTCTCTTCGAACTCACCATAAAAGTCATCGATCGTACCGTTCATCCACGGCTTCCTTGGTGCGATAAACACGGGTTCAACGCCAAAATAGAGGCATAGTCTAACAACGCGGCTGAAGTGTCTTGCATGTCTCAAATCACCAATGAAATATGCCCCATTATCAATCTGGAGATATTCTGGAATCGCCCGTTCTACACGCCATATATCTTGAAACTGATGTGTGGCCGTGGTTTCATAAAATTTCAAGGTATATAAAGTATAACTTCTGCCTATTTATGACGCAGATTTACACGGATTTAAGGGATATACACTATAACTCTGCGTTCGCTCAGCATTAATTATTATAACCCTCTAGCAATATATCTAACTGATGCACCCG
>QENH01000169.1 GCA_003336485.1 Candidatus Methanophagales archaeon | reverse complement strand
TCTTTCGCAAATTTCTTCGCAATCTTATCATTCGTCAAAAATGGATATTTTCTAAACCTGGCGATGATGATGGAATGGATTTCACCATGCCCAAGATGCCTCGCACGTGCCAATATCAGTTTATATTCTTCCAATTCACCATTATTTAACTGCGTAACATCTGTAAATTCAAAAATCCTATCGGGAAAGCTAAAACCAGCATCTTTGCATCTCATTAGTTCTTCATATACCGCTGTCGAGATGAGAAATACGCCATTTGGAAAAAGCGGTTTAAGTAACTGAAGTCCCTTAATCTTAGCAAAGCAAGAAAGCACATCTGTATCACAAAGAATATTCAATCAGTCCCCTCCAAAATCATCGCCACATTATCATCTATATCAGGACTTGGAGATAACGTCCTTACAACGCCTTTATCAGCAAGAACCTCCTTAAACTCCTCTAAACTAACGCCTGCAATTTCCGCTCCTCTACTCAATGATATCTTGCCCATTTTATAGAGCTCAACTGCAGATGCCACTTTTAAATCCGATTTACTCTCCAACAAAACACGAAATGCACTCTTTGTAATATCAGATATTGAATGATAATATCCCGCTTTAACCAATGCATCAATCTGCATCTCTATAATATCGATATTCTTCGCTGCCATAATAAATATCATTTGCTTATTTTATATATAAGTAGGAGAATTAATGTCAATATTGAAATGGAATACATTAAATAAAAGCGAGATATTATAGTTCCATTGGCGGATGCCCCCGATTTCATTCGGGTGTGGCGAGGTTGGGGCTGACTGAAGTACATATAATAAAGCTTTTTAAGAACACATAACATAATTAAAGATAAACTTTAAAACTATAGAGGTGCTAAAAGTGTCTGAAAGTCTCATATCCATAAAAATAGAGGAATTGGAAGAAGGGGGCTATCTTGCAACGAGTAATATTCTTCAAGGACTCGTCGCTCAGGGGAGGACGATAGCAGAGACGATGGAAATAGCACAAGATGTAGCAAGAAAACATATTGAGTCTTATATTGTGCATGGCGACCCTTTACCCTTTGAGATTGAGCCATCAAGAAAAGTTATTCGAGATGTTAAGATACCGATAAATGAGACCATATAATCAAACAGCTTTACGATACGTCTATATGTTTTCAACTACATATAACCATTATGGCATTCATAAAAAGACACCGCAACCAAAATCGGCTATTTCACACTGTTATAGCGGACTTAATCGAAGAAGACCACATTTGTAGACTTGTAGATGCTGTAGTAGAAAATATGGCCGTTGAAAGTATCGAAGGGTGATATGATGGCCCTGACAGTCCTGTATATCATCCAAAGGTCATGATGAAACACCTCATTCAGTCTGGCATGCATAGCACATAATTTGAAGAGAATATGGCTGCTAGATAAAAAGTCAAACAAAAGCGATTGGCGTGAATTCCACCAAAAATGGACGTAATAATCAATCATCACTCAAAAATTTGTGTAGTAGCATTAAAGGGGTATGGACCCACATTTCAGCTTCTTTTAGCCAAGGTTTAACTATATACCAACTATTGTACTAACTAAAATCAAATGTGGGACCGCCTCTTCATTCTGGATGGCGTGGTCAGAGCTAAAAAAAACATTAAAGACGGTGTACAAGAAATGAATAGAGAAATAACTGGCTTATTCATAACTGGATTATTGCTTATGAGCATCATAGTGGCAAATGTTCATACAGCAAATGCCGAATCTGAAAATCCTTTTGAAAGTGCGGTTCAGAAAGAACCGGGAACTTATAACGGTAAATTCAGTAAAACTAACGGGGTAGACGGCTACATCATTCAAGGAAAGGCAGGATGTGAGATGTTGGTTAAGGCAGCATTCAGTGCCATCCCTGGGTCGCTTGAAGATCCGCGTAATGGTGTTTGGTGTAGTGTGGAAATTCATAATATGGATAGAAAATCGTTAATCAAGCATAGCAATTTCGGTGCTGGAGACATTGATGAGCCCTGTTTTGTTAATTTAAATTGGTTATGCTCCACTAATGAGCCTTTTTACATAATAGTAAAACAAAATTCTGAACTTGGTTATGCACAATATACCCTGGATGTATCCTTAATAGAACGATACGATGCCAATAGCGGTAAAGACGCAGGGAAATATCTGGATACTGCCATAACGATCATTCCAGGGAAATATTCGGGCTATTTGACCAAGACAAACTCGAACTATCAAGTGAGCGGTGTTCGTCCTCATGGTGACGATCTGCATGATCTTTACACTCTCCATTTAGCAAAAGGGCAAAGAATCAACATCAAAGTAACTCCTGAACTTAAGGGTGCAGTGGGACTCATACTTTCTGACGAACAAGATGAGCTAAGAAAGATATACCCACCCAACAAGGGAGAACAGGTTGCCATATCGTGGAAAGCACCAGTCTCCCAGGACGTTTATATTGATGTTACTACTACGGACGAAGGACGGGAAGTTGAATATCCACTCTTTGCATATGTGGGTGGAGCGTACACGTTAGAAGTCGATATTGAGGGATTTACTCCTACTCCTACTCCAACACCTACTTCAAGTCCAACTCATTCATCTGATTCTCAACAAGAGTCTCTCTACTTCCTCATGGTAGCAGGAAGCAAATGGCTCTACGATGTTATTGAGGAAAAAGAAGGTGATAAAGAAAAAACCGGCGAGATAGTTATGGAGATATTAAGCGAAGAAAATGGGGTGTATAAAGCAACCCTGATACGGAAAAATGTTGAGGGACATACAATCTCCCAAAGTACAATGGATTTAACATATAAAAGTGTAAGGAATGCAGGGCTTTACCGTGATGGAGGTCTGGTTGTCCCCGATAGAATAAATAATAAGTGGTCCACACGTTTGGTGGACACTCAAATTTGCAATAATATCTCTAAACTCGCTGGGACAATGGAAACACGTGCCGAATGTGACGATGATTTACACACTGTAAAAGTTCCTGCGGGGCGCTTCGAAGATTGTGCAAGGACCTGGTTTGAATTGTTGACAATAAAAGGCGTTATCTATGGTGCACAGGAGCACATAGAGTACTTCGCACCAAGTGTAGGCTTGGTTAAATATGAGTGGAAACGAATACAACATAAAACCTCCAACTCAACAATCAGTACACAATTTAAATACCGGCGAAGAGTTTCCAACGATTCAGGCGGCAATAAATGATTCTGATACAAAAGATGGGCATACACTAACTGTAGATGCGGGAACGTATACCAAAAATGTGGTTGTGAATAAGCAATTGACAATCCGGTCTACATCTGCGAATCCTGCGGATACCGTTGTTCAAGCGAAAAATCCTGACGGTCATGTATTTAAAGTAACCGCGGATTATGTGAACATCTCAAGATTCACGATTGAACATGCAACAGGCCCCTATAAGGCGGGGCTATATCTTGGAACGGGTGTTGACCATTGTAACGTTTTTGATAACTATGTGTCGGGCAATGACTACGGCATCCGCTTGTATAAATCGACTAACTTATTCAACTCGTCGTCAGTGCTGAAATACACCTACAATGGTCATACGCTCACAAACTACATGGGTAACTACTGGAGTGATTACAATGGAAACGATGTAGATAATAATGGGATAGGCGATACCCCTTACAGCATAAATACCTATAATGACGAATATCCATTGATGGAACCTTTTGGATATTACCATTATCTGCCTCAATATCCAGATTTAATGGTTGATGATATATGGATTAAACCAGCGGAATTTAGTCCGGGTGATGAGGTAATGCTGTATACAAGAATTAAAAATATTGGTGATGCAGACGCTGTTGGTAAATTCCGGTGGAATAGATATATTGATGATACGTTTATTAACAACTGGTATAAAGAGGGTTTAGCTGCTGGCGATAGTAAAACAACATACAAAAAGTACATTTGGCCCGACGATTGTAAGTCGCATACGATCAAGGTAGTAGTTGACGCGAAGGGGAATATCTCAGAATCTAATGAGGATAACAATGAACGTTTAGAAGATTTCACACAAAACTCCCTTGCCCTTTTAACATTAGGGCCGCATCTTTGACCTGGACAAATGCAGTATATTGTGTGCATATCCCATTTCTTTTTCTGTTCACCAATACCCATACCTTTAATGGCATCCAATGCCCGTCAGAAGATTATGTGCCAGAAGAAGAGACTGGTGCGGAAGCATTTCCGGTTAGCGAACTAGCTATTAAAAAGCTAACAAACTATTTTGAGGCACTATAGCAATAACCTTGTAACAGGAACTCATAATACACAAAAAACCATCTCGTGGATGAGGTCATTAGTGATTATCTCCATTCCTTCACTATTCAATGCTGAACTCTCTACAGCCATCACTTGATTTCTCACGAAAGAAAAAATCAGATATATTTAAATGTTCGTTTGTACGAGATATAAGTGGATAAAAATGGGAACAAAAGTGAATTTGATAAGCGGAAGAACAACTGTTCAAGGCCGAAATTTGGACAGCAAGCTTTCGGAAGAGTACTTTGATGAAGTGGCACGATGTGATCTGAATAAAGCGGATATGGAAAAGCTGGGTGTGGCTGCTGATGAGTCAGTGAAGGTGAAAACGAGTTATGGCGAAGTGATAGTGAAAGCGAAAGAAGACGCGGGAACTCCAGAAGGGATAGCTTTTATTCCGATGGGGCCCTGGGCAAATGCTGTCGTCAGTGGGGATACGCACGGTGCGGGTATGCCGGTGTATAAGGGCATAGATGCAGAGATAGAGAAGAGTGGCGATAAAATTCTGCATGTAAAAGAACTGATGCAGACGTATATGAGCTAGGAGGAAAAAGGAAAAAATGGTAGAAGTTACGGATGTTGTATGCTCTTTGTGTGGCTGTGTATGCGACGATATCACTGTAGAAGTAGAAGATAACAAAGTGACGAAGGTGAAGCGGGGGGCATGTTCTGTAGGGAAGAGCAAGTTAATGGGGCACAACCGGATAAAGAGCCCTGCGATAAGAGTAAACGGCGAGCTCAAGGACTGCTCTTACGACGAAGCGATAAAGAAGGCGGCGGAGATTCTGGCGGCATCGCGAAGACCGCTACTATATGGTTGGAGTTCTACGGTTTGTGAGGCGGATAAAGTAGGTGTCGAACTTGCAGAGGAGCTAGGTGCCGTTATAGATAATACGGCTTCGGTATGTCACGGGCCTTCCGTGCTGGCGATTCAGGATGTTGGGCTGCCTTCATGTACGCTTGGAGAGGTGAAGAACCGTGCAGACGTCATCATATACTGGGGTGCGAACCCAGCAGAGGCGCATGCCAACCATATGAAGCGATACTCGTATGTCTCAAAGGGGTTTTGGACAGAAGAGGGCAAAAAGGCGAAGAAACTTGTCGTTGTTGATGTGAGGGCGACAAAGACGACGAAGATGGCTGACGTTTTCTTACAAATAGAGCAAGGTAAAGATTATCTAGTATTATCCGCACTGCGAGCTATTCTGTACGGGCATGCAGATGTGGTACCGGACGAGGTAGGCGGCGTGTCGAAGAAGGACTTATTAGAGACCGCGGAGATGATGAAAGGCGCGAAGTTCGGGGCTACATTCTTCGGGATGGGTGTGACGCACACCGGAGCAAGGCAGAACAACATCGTGAATGCGATACAAATGACGCGAGCTGCGCATACACACACCAAGTTCACGATAACGCCAATGCGAGGTCATTACAACGTAGCAGGGATCAATCAGGTCTGCACGTGGGAGACGGGATTCCCATTTGCCGTTGATTTAACTCGCGGTTACGCATGGTACAACCCGGGTGAGCTATCGGCTACGGACCTTTTAATCAGGCAAGAGTGTGATGCGGCGTTGGTAATCGCTTCGGATCCAGGCGCACATTTCCCGGGTGAGTCAATAAAGCACCTCGCTAAGGTGCCGGTCATTCAGATAGATCCATTCCCGAATCCGACGACCGAATTCGCAGATGTCGTCTTCCCGGCTGCAGTAAGTGGTGTGGAAGCAGAGGGGAACGTCTACCGGATGGACAATATACCTATACGGCTGCGTAAGTTGATTGATTCAGAATATCCGGAAGATGAAGAGATACTGAAGCGGATACTGGACGAAGTACGAGCAATAAAAGAAAAGGAGAGCAACTAAAATGGCAGAAGTATTAATAAAGAACGGAGTGGTTTATGACCCGCTAAATGGCGTTAAGGGTGAGAAGAAGGACATTTGCATTCGTGACGGTAAAGTAGTGGCGGAAGTAAAGAATCCGAAAGTGATAGACGCCGAGGGCAGAGTGGTAATGCCAGGAGGTGTGGATATTCATTCGCACATTGCGGGCGGTAAAGTCAATTCGGGACGGCTGTTCCGACCAGAAGACGGCAGGAAAGGGTTAGAGGCGAAGACTAAAGTTTGCCGGATGCAATCTGGCTATTCTGTGCCGAATACGTTCGCTATCGGCTATCGGTATGCGAAGATGGGCTATACGTTCGTGATGGAAGCGGCAATGCCGCCTCTTGCTGCAAGACATACGCATGAAGAGATGGTGGATACTCCGATACTGGATAATGCTGCATTACCGCTCCTTGACAACAACTGGATGACAATGGAATATGTAAATGGTGGGGACATTGACCTGCTTGCTGCGTACGTTGCATGGATAATGAAAGCAACAAAGGGTTTCGGCGTGAAAATCGTGAATCCTGGCGGAACAGAGATGTGGGGCTGGGGAAAGAACTGCAGTTTGAATGATACCGTGCCTACGTTCAATGTTACACCGGCAGAGATAATCAAGGGTCTGGGGGAGGCGAATGAGAAGTTAGAGATGCCGCATTCTATTCACGTGCATACGAACATGCTCGGTCATCCGGGTAACTTTGAGATAACAAAGGAGACTTATGACCTTGTGAAAGGCGTAAACACTGTTAAAGACCGCCAGGTTATGCATACTACACATACGCAGTTCCATTCTTACGGCGGTACGAACTGGGGTGATTTTGAGTCGAAGGCGGATGAAATTGCAGGTTATATTAACCAAAACGACCATGCGACCATAGACATCGGCTCTGTGATTCTAGGCGACACAACGACAATGACCGCAGATGGCCCAATGGAATACAATTTGTATCAGATAACGGGCCGGAAATGGACGAACCACGATGTCGAGCTTGAGACGGGTTCGGGAATAACACCGTTTTTGTATTCCGGTAAATCGCCCGTAAATACTATCCAGTGGGCAATAGGAGTGGAATTAGCATTGCTGGTTGAAGACCCGTGGAAGATTGCGCTTACGACCGACCATCCTAATGCTGGTCCGTTCATCGGGTATCCGATCCTTATCTCGATGCTGATGAGTAAGAAGAGGCGTGACGAGTCGTCGGCAGATATGCACAAGGTAATATACGATAAGGCGCTGCTGCCTTCTATAGACCGCGAATACAGCCTATATGAGATAGCGATAATAACGAGGGGTATGACTGCGAAGGCGTTGGGATTGCATGAGCACGGGAAAGGGCATCTTGGCGTTGGTGCGGACGGTGACGTCGCGATATATGATATGTCACCAGAAGAAACAGATGCGGGTAAGATACAGAAAGCGTTCTTGAACACGAAATACACGATAAAAGGCGGACAAATTGTGGTGAAGGACGGCGAAGTGGTTGCGACACCTGATGGGAAGACGTATTTCGTGACGCCGGAATGTGACGATAAGCTGACGGATGAGATGATGGTCAAGTTGAAGGATAAGTTCGATCGTTACTATTCGGTGACACTCAATAATTATCCTGTGCAGGACGCTTACGTACCGAATCCATATGAGATAAAGACGCAAATGCGTGGCTAAAGAGGGAGGAAAGAAAAAAATGCAGACGATAAAATTGAAGTTAAAGAGTGAAGTTACGAGCGGAGTTGCAAAGATACCCGTTGAGGTGGATTCGTTGACTCCGGATAAACTGTTTGGTAAGACGGAAGCGGAGATAAAGGCGGTTCAGGTCTGGTGGGGCAACAAGGAAGAGAATACTGGTGACCTGTTCGATGTGAGCGTAGATGGGACTGCCGGTAGTGCGGACGATGTGAAGATCGTGCTGGACGGCGATTTGTCTCGTGTGAAGCGGATAGGTGATGGCATGAAGGCAGGCGAGATAGAGGCTAACGGTGATGTGGATATGCACTGCGGTGCGATGATGGCAGGCGGTAAAATAACGGTTAGGGGTAATGCCGATTGCTGGGCCGGTCGTGAAATGCACGGTGGAGATCTGGTGATAGACGGAGATGCTGCTGCTAACCTCTGTGCTATGTACCGGGGTGAGATGACAGGTATGACAGGCGGAAAGGTGACGGTTGGCGGCAATGCCGATGAGTGTGTCGGGCAGTACATGGGCGGTGGCGAGATAGTGATAAAAGGCAATGCGAGAATGCTTGCGGGATTGAACATGCACGGCGGTAAAATAGTGATTGAGGGCGATGCCGTTATGCCCGGTGCGGATATGACGAGTGGTGAGATAACGGTTAAGGGTACGGTGCAGGATATGATGCCTTCGTTTAAGTTGGAGGGTACGGAATCAATAGACGGTGCGGAATACAAGAAATATAGTGGCGATCTCGCAATGACGGCGAGGAAGGCTAAAGGAACACTGTATGTGAAGTGAGTGCGTGAAGGGGGCATAGCCCCTTCTTTTTGTTTTTTTAAAAACCACAAGATTACACAGATTCTCACGAGATTTTAGGATAATATTGAGTATCAAAATATTTCATGGCGGAAAGATAAAATATGTGTGACTTAAGACGTCAAAAGACGCATATGAATCTTTATCAGAAACGAGAAAGCACCCTTCGGGTGCAAATCAATTGTTGCTATGGCTAAGACATGGGTGGTTCCAATCAGATAATTTGCATCCAAAAACTTCGTTTTCTATCGGAGGTCCCTTCTCATAGCACACGAATGTCATTTTTCTTCCACAACTTGGACATTTTGGCGCCCATTTATTCGCTTTCGTAATTTCGACATCGCGGAGGTTATCTTTTTCCGCAAGGTGAAATGCCGCCCAGTTGAGATTGTCTTCGAATATGTGTCTGACTGTGAGAGGGACATCAATAGTAAGACCGATGAGAACGATGAAAAGGCATGTTCCAGGTGTGAAGATGTCTGGATGCATCAGTTAGATGTATGGTTGGGGGGGTTATGATAATTAATGCGGAGCGAACACAAAGTTATAGTTTATATACCATGAAAAAGCAGAAAAAAGAAGTTTTTAGAGGGCTTTACTTAGATATAAACAACGATTGAGTTTTGAACTCGTATCTCCCTTCTTAGAACGATTTAAAGAAAAAGCAAATAAAGTCTTTCTCTTCGTTAGCGATCAATTCGATCCTGAATACATAATTAGGTATTGACGCTCACGGCTATAAAGGTGTATCAAAAGCGGATATAAAGAGGATACTCACGGAAAAAGGGTATAACACAAACCGATTATTCCAGGATTTACAAGTGGTTGTAAAACGATTTAGTAAAGAAGTGAATATGTTCAGCGAGATTAACACTGTATTAACCGGGTTCATTAATGAATTATAGCAAACAATCTTTATCTTACAAACAAAGAAAGAAAATCCGTTTCATGCCGAGTTCTAGCTTTTTACGTTTTGGAAAGCGCAAAAAATTCAACGCTTATCGGCAAGTCTTCTCTCCCCATTTTTTCGAACCGCCTTCGGAAATTTAGTATTGTGAAACCAACAATTTCTTTTTTGAAGTTCCGATGTAGGACTACGTCATCCCCTATTTCTTCTGAGATTGCCTCTTGGGGTTCACCAGCAGAAATCTCCAGGATATCTCCTTCTTTATCATACCACAGTTTCAATCTTTTCTCCATATCACATCACCTTCTTTGATCCTGTCTGAGATATAACCGGTTAATACAAATCGGTCGGTATTCATTTTTATCACGGTAACTATATATTTCCCACCTAATATATTTTTAAAGTGTTTGTAATATAAAACTACTTCTGGGTCATACACACTCGTTTTAATGAGTTCTGGTTCTTTTATCGTATCTATGAATTGTTTTTGGTATTCACTCATTATAGGGCGTTTAGAAACAATGTAGTCCCACCTTTCTCTTGTAAATCTGATTTCTCTATTGAACCTGTCAACAATAGTCTCTCTTAACATTTTTGCTTTAATCTTTCTCCTTGATCTGATTTATTATTGGCTCTTCGCTATTTTGTATGGGCGACTCAATATTGTTTGACAGCCTCCTAACCACATCTACCCACATGAAACAGCGAAGAACAAAGAATTAGATTACCATTTGATTCAAATGCCATACCCTGTTATTTTTGGAGTCCAGATAGGTCTAACGAGGAACAACAAGAATCTTTTTTAGAATTTTGGAAGAAGAACATAAATAGACCTCCATTAGCGCCAGTTAATAACATCATCTAAAAAGTTGAAAGTAGTCTCATAATGTAATAAATAGTCTTGTAACCGCTTTTTAAATCTCCACCGACTCCAACGCCTCGCACATAATCTTTGAAGAACAATTCACTGTTTTTATGTCGGGATTGAACTTCCGCGCAAAGTTTTTAACCGTTTGTGCGTGAGTTCGCAACTAAGGAAATGCTAAAACCCCGATCTCCACGACACCGGAAAGTAGAGTCCGGTAATGAGTAATGGTTGGTGAATCAGGTAAATGTGTACCCATAACAGCGATTTGAAAATACATGAGCGGTTGATTGCCCTGCTATCTTTATTTACTTTACGATGTACTGATTATCTTTTAGTGGAGAAGAAAAAGTCATTTAAAAATAGCGAAGATAAAATCGCATGAGTAGGTTAAAATAATAGAGGGAATAGTAGATGCAAAAGCAAGAGATATTTAAAAAAGTGGTCTCAATCCTTGAAAGATACGGAGCAAAAAAGATAGCAATCTTCGGTTCCTATGCAAGAGAGGAGGCAAGTCCAGAGAGTGATATTGACATTCTTGTAGATTTTTCGGAAAGAAAACGCTTGCTTGACCTTGTGGGAATAGAACAGGAACTGTCTGATGTGTTGAGTGTGAAGGCTGATTTGCTAACGGAAAAGTCCATAAGCCCATATCTGATAGATAGAATTAAAGAAGAGATGGTGGTGATATACGAATGAACGCAGTAAATTTGGTAAGGATTAAGAAAATAGATGATGAACTCATTGATTACATTGCACGGCTTGTAACAGAAGTTATCGCTCCAGAGAAGATAATTGTATTCGGTTCCTATGCCTATGGAACTCCAGGCAAAGAAAGTGATATTGACATTTTAGTGATCGTAAAAGAAAGCTCGTTACCAAGATACAAGCGTTCAATCCCCCTCTATAAAGAATTATCTGGTATCCTCATCCCAAAAGACATCTTAGTTTATACTGAGGACGAAATTGATGAGTGGAGTGAAGTCCCGCAATCATTCATCACCACAATATGCAAAAAAGGGAGAGTTATTTATGAAAAAGACAAAGCTTGACCTGGTAAAAAGTTGGTTGAAAAAGGCAGAAAGGGATTTCAAAGTTGCACGAAGGGAGCTTTTCCTAGATGAACCTTTCTCCGACATAGTTTGTTTTCATGCTCAGCAGGCGGTGGAGAAATATCTAAAAGCATATCTTACAAGTTTGGATATCGTTTTTGAAAAAACACATAATATAGAGGACTTGATACTGCTTATTTCGCAAAAAGATGAATCAATTCTTGGTTTCATGGACATTGGAACAGAGTTAACTCCTTATGCTATTGAAACAAGATATCCGGAATTTGAAGAGCCTGCTTTGGATGATGCCACCGATGCCGTGGAGATTGCTGAAAAGTTCAGGAATTTTATTATTAATCGGTTGTCAAAAGTAATAGAAGGCGAAAAATGAACACCGAAAGAGAAGTCATAGCGAAATTGAAAAGTATACTGGAAGAAATCGGCGTTGTATATACAAATATCCTATTATTTGGGAGTAGAACAGGGACGGATTTTGAAGAAGAAAGTGATTGGGACTTTTTGATAGTTGTAAAGGGCAATTTAGACCTAAAAGAGAAAAGAGAACTCTGGCATAAAATTTACAGGCGATTTCATGATTATTTCCCTTTCGTTTCCGTGGATATAATTTTGAAAGATGAGCAATCGTTTGAAGAGGAGAAGAATGTAGCAAACACGATTTCTAACGAAGTATATCTAGAGGGTATCAAAGTATGAAAGAAGAAGTGGTCTTGAGATGGCTAAAGAAAGCGGAAAATGACTTGGAAATACAATATCCTGAAGAGTATATTGAACTCCGTATTGATGAGGCAATGGCGCTTTATGAATCTGCAAAAGAAGTGAAAGAATTTGTAGTGGAGGTGACGGGAGATGAATAGAAAGGAATTGTTCAAAAAAATTGTCTTGATCCTTGTACGATATAAAGCAAAAAAGATAGCGATTTTTGGCTCTTACGCCAGAGACGAAGCGAAACCAGAAAGCGATATAGACATTCTTGTAGAATTTGCGGAAAGAAAAAGTTTACTTGACCTTGTAGGAATAGAACAGGAGCTGTCTGATGTGTTGGGTGTGAAGGCAGATTTGCTAACGGAAAAGTCCATAAGTCCATACCTGATAGATGGGATTAAACGAGAAATGAAGGTGATATACGAATGATAAAGGATGATATTGTTTACTTAAGGCATATCGAGGATGCCATATTTAGAATCGAAGAATATACTAAAGGAGTGAGATACGATGATTTTATGAATATTAATCTTGTTCAAGCTGGTGTGATGAGAGAGATTGAGATAATAGGAGAAGCCACTAAGCGGTTATCCGAGAAAATCAAATAGAATTGAGATAGCTCACACATTCACAATCCTTTTTTCTTCGACTTTTAAGCGGGAATATACAAACGAATAATTAGAACCTCAACTGCATTACAGACATCGTGTCTTGGGATTGGTACCTAAACTTGATACATCGAGTATCTTCCTCCATTTTTATGCGACTCTTCACTCAACCACAAAAATAGCAGGCTTAAGCGGAATAGCAAACCGTTTCTTTCCCTTCGGATCGTACTCCTCATTTATCCGTATCTCACACCCGAACACGTCCGTTAAATACTCGCTCTCGCGTACCAGAACCTCAGCTTCATCAAGCTCGAAATATGAAGTATGATCTTTCTTTGGTAACGCTTTCTTTTTAAAAGAAAGGTTTTTCATCACCTGCTTCACGAAATCCACTGTGCTCTTATCCTTCCTGAGCTTCATCGCCTCTTTAATCTTATCTTTATCCGGTAAATCAGTTATCGCGTTGAATATCTCCCATTTCCAGTTTTCCGCTGTATAGACATAAATTTTACCGGGCGCAATCCGAGCTATCTTCAGTATCTCGTTTATATCGTCAATGAGCGCGACCAAATACGCCTCCTCATGCTCTACACGATCATCAATAAACTCCTCTTTTATCGCAGGCAGTGTCTGCACAGATATAAACGAATCATGCAGCTTATGCCAAACCTCTTCACAGATATGCGGTACAATTGGCGATAGAACAATCAGCCAATCCTCCAGAATGTTCCGGACGATCCGTTTCCGTCTATCCGCACTCTCCCTCTGCTCGTAATATCTTATATCGTTCAGTACATTGAACAGCATATTTATTCCCGCTTCGCGTATTCTAAACGCATCAAACCGCTCAACTGATTCCTGTAACCGCCGGTAAAATTTAGATAGCAGCCAGCGATCGGTATGCGAGAACTCAGCCTCCTTTAGTGCTTCTACGTCAAGACTACCATCAAATAGCTCGGCCAACGTATTAAATCGCTTCCTCAACGCTTCTGTATCCTGCTCACGCCAGTTGACTACGCTTGCGAAATCAGCATTAATAGCACAATAAAGCCGGTATATGTCCACGCCATAGAGCTCGGAAACATCCGCTAATGGTATTACATTCCCTTTGCTCTTTGACATCTTCCGCCCTTCTCGTATCATCAATTCATTCAGTGTGATAGCCTTAGGCCACTTACTTTCGGGAAATATCGCGGCGTGATGCATCAAGAAGAAAACCAAATGGTTTGATAGGTGCGGTGGCGCAGTGTGCCGCAGATCATTTGGATACCAGTATTCATACTCGTCCTTTATCCGGTTCAAAATCGTAGCATCAACGCTTATCGCATTTGACACTGTTTCGGTATCGCCGAGTCCTAAAAAGACATAATCGAAGAACGACTCAGTTAACGCATCCACAGGCAGTTGCCTTAGCAGGTGCGCTATGGTGTACATCGCCATGTAGATTGTGGAATCGCTCAGAGATTCAATTATCCAGCCCTCTTCAAATGGGAACTCTGTGCCCAGACCCCTTTTCCGCGCACATGGTCTAAACGCTAACCAATCGATAATGTCATGCATATACGGCTTGTACTTGTCCGGATAGAAGGTCATCCCATCAACGAGTTTATGCCCCTTATCTTTCCACCATTTCGGTGTGTAATCGATAAACCACTGATCTTGCAAGACGGCAACAATAACTTTACTGCCACCTCTCGTTACCGCTTTCCTCGAAGTCTCATAGAATACATCCGCTATCTTTTCGCCCTTTAACCAATCCTTAACTTCATCCTTTATCGCTGCGATTTTAACACCTGCGAAATCGCCACAAACTTCGTTTAGTACACCGCGATAGAATTCATCCTTATAGATTATCTGTGTGGCTTCCTCTAATCGCTCATCCGCCTGGTTCTCTATACACATTTGTTCACAAATATCTTTCGCGGGCATTTCATACCCTTCTATCTCTATTATCCGTATTGGCGCTATCTCAACCCCTTCTGCACGTCTCAAATCCTCTAATGCAATATAATCATAGGGCGCATGTGCCGGAACCGAATAGACCACACCAGTGCCTACATCCGCATCAACGAAGCTCGCAGGTAAAATAGGCACTTCTCTATCTCCTATGGGCACTTTAACGTGCTTACCCAGGAAATATTCGCCCGATAGCTCATCCATAGCTGCAATTTCTTCTCGCTGATAGCCTAACTTCTCTGCGGCTTCTCGTGATACGATCCAGAACTCGCCACCCACTTTTACCTTTACATATCGTGCCTTCGGTTTGATCCAGAGGTTAGTAACGCCGAATATGGTTTCGGGACGTAGCGTTGCTGCTACCAGATAAGAATCCATGTCTGAGAGTTTGAACTTTATGGTCGTATGCTCAATTGTCGTTACTTTCGTTATATCGCCATCTTCTATGTCGTCCTCTCCAACTGCTGATTTATCGTCAATAGAATATGTAATAGGGTATTTCCCTTTCTTTATTACGCCCTTATCGTAAAGCTTTTTAAATTGCCATTCGATGAACTTGTTGTACATAGGCTCTGTGGTATTGAACTTCCTCCGCCAGTCTATGGAATATCCCATCCTTTTAAAGTCGTCTGAGATACGATCGGCGAAGAAATTTGCAACGTTTTCCGGCTTGCCAAAGCTACTAAGCATCTCTTTTACATTTGCCGCACCTTCATATATCGCGATGTAATCGTTATATCGCGCTACGACCTTCTCTTCGCCTTTCGCAATACTATCGGCAATCGCTAAAATCGGCGTTCCTGTAACGTGGAACGCCATAGGGAATAGCACGTTATAGCCCTGCAATCGCTTAAATCGCGCTATTATATCGCCTAATGTGTATGTTCTGCCATGACCTATGTGTAACGGTCCTGAGGTGTATGGGTACGGGACACTCAGAAAGAACTTTTTCTCGCCGCCTATATCGGCATCAAAGATCTTGCACTCTTCCCATCTGCGCTGCCATTTATCTTCTATCTCTTTGAAGTTCATCGCTGCCATTTTGCCCGCTCTTTTTGTATAGGTTACTTACTTTTGCTGATATAATTAATAGATGACATGTAAAGGGAAAAGAGAAGATAAAAATTTTGTAGCAGTAAACCGGCATTACTGGCAGTGACATATCTTTTGAGACTGAGGGATAATCGAAATCCATAATCTATTAATTCAAAGATAGGGGGTCGTAATCATGAATCCACTAGAATTAGAAGAAAGGGAAAATTAAACATATATTAGTAACATCTCCAAAAGAATATGCTTATAGTGAGAATATCAGAAAATATTTCTTTATTTGATAATGGCAGAGTGGTCAAATAGAAAGGTGGAAAAAATGGAAGAAAACGAAGATGAAGAATATCCATTTTGTGCCGGGAGTGAAGAAGACCCGGATATGGCAGAATTAGAATTTTGCCCGTTCTGTGACGAGATGGTGGAAACAATCAAGGGAGAATGTATTGAATGTGGAAATAGAATTCCGCCAGAGTCAGAGGTAGTTGAAGATGAGGAAAAAGAGCGTTATGAAACCTTGGAAGATATAGTCAAAGAAGAACTTAGAAAAAAGAAAAAACACATTCCTGAAACACCAAAAGATTGTTACGATAGGGGGAAGAAGTTATTTAAAGGGGGCAAGACAAGTGAAAGTGAAGAATGGTTCAGAAAAGCTATTACGTCAGATTCTAACTTTCAACAAGAGAAGAATTTAGCATATTACTACTTGGGGAGATTGCATCTAGAAAAAGGAGAATTAGTAGAAGCTGTAGATAACTTTAAAAAATCGCTGTCCGGTGCTCCAAAGTTGGTGTGGGCTCATTATTATTTAGGAAAGACCCTATTAAAAAAAGATGACTTGACTGAAGCAGAAAATGAATTTAAAAGAGCATTAAAGCGCTATCCTAATATAGAACCAGCGAGGGAGTACATCGATGAAATTGAATTGCGTAAGACAAAACTTGGATTCCCTCAAACGGTAGAAGAAGTTGAGAAATTAACGGAGAATATAATGCTGCAGAACCATGCCTTGATAGAATGGTTTGAAACAAACATGAGAGATTTCGTTATGACTGTGCTGGAGAATGAATATGGAGAACAATGGTGGCGAAAAGGTGTACCTGTGGGCGTTAGAAAGAAATGCGCAGCGAGAATAGAAGAATCACCGGAAGAAGAAATGAGTTCACCGAAATTATCTTTTATGCAATTTTATAATTATAAAGAGATAATCAATGCCACGGGAAATAAAAACATTTTCAAAGCGTATCTTGATCTCAAAAAATGGGACCATAAATTGAATGAATTAGATCCGATTCGTAACGGAATCATGCATTGCAGAGCAAGACACCTTTCCAATGAGAGAAATTCAACCTTAAGAAGTTGGTGTCGTGAATTAGAAGAGATAAGGGAGAAACTAAATAAGAACCCAAAAACGTAACGCCTTCTTCTAATGCATAACGCAAAAATAGCACTGAATAAAAATCATCTCGGTCGTTAAAGTTTGGCGAGAGTCTTTATCTATCCAAAAACCTGTTCAAAGGCTAAGGTAACTGAAAAGATGAGGTATAGAGTACTTAAGAAGGTATGGTTTATGTCGCATTGTTTCTTAAACACATGATGCCCCGCAATATTGCAGTTGTCCCATAATTAAGGGGGTATGGTCCCGATTTTTATTTTCTTTGTGCAACGGTTTAAGGTATATCGCAAGTATAGTACTAATTAAATTCAATTGTGGGACTGCCACAATGGTGTGGCAACAATAAAAAGCATGGCAAAAGGCGTAGCAGAAGGCGGGGTAATAGCAAGAAAAGAAGTAGCATTCCCTCGATTCACTGTAGGTGAGCTTGATGAATTTATTGACGAAGCAAACACGCTTTTAGAAAGAGGAGAGAGGACATCGATAGCACAAGCATGCGAGAAATTTTATTTTTAAGGTTACAGAGGAAATAATCAAGATTTTAGCAGTAATCAAATAAAAAACAGTGCTGCAACAATCAAACCGGACTCAATGAGTGCAGCAATAAAGAGCAGCAGCAGAACCAGAATGAGGTATGCTCTCAGGGCATTCCGCAACTCATCTTTCAAATGCCGCTCTTCTTTCCGTTTCAAAACCTCTCGGCCCAGTTTCAAGCCAATTGCGGTACTGAGCAAAAAAGCAGGTATCTCAAACATCCCATGCGGTGCTATCGCAAGAAAGACAATTAGGCCCTCCTCCTGCGCGAACCAGCCGATCAAGCCACCATTGAGAATCAGAGAAAAGAGCGGAAAAACGCCTAATAGCGGCCCCAATATAATATCAAGGAAACAAGTAAAAGCGTTATTCAGAAATATCACAGCGAAAAAAACCATAAAAATCAGCCATGCCGGGTAAATATCCGTAAAATCCTTTATACCCCCACTAAGCTCCTCAATCCACTCTAAAGGTGCACTAAATACTTCGCTTAGAACGCCATTATAGCCAATGACAATAGCACAAACAAAAATAAAGGAAACGAACAGGAAGTAGAACCTGAGCGAATAAAGATATTCCCGCAACGATGATATGTTAGTGTCCATTTTCTAGTTGTACGTATACCCATATTTAATCAATTACAGATAAGATTTAAACTTTTGTGCTAATTCTCTCGTCTCGCCCATATAATCTTTCCCAAGAACCACCCTTTCCAACTTGTATCTCAGATCAGAAGTACCAACATAAACAGCTAATTCTACCGCTCTACCCTTAGCTGTTGCATGCACGCCCACGGGAAGCGAGCACCCACCACCAATTACTTTTAGTACCTCCTCTTCCACTTCCGCTTCTATCCGCGTCTCGGGATCGTCTATCTGCTTTAAAAGCTCACTCTCTTTCGATCCCCGCCTCGCAACCACCGCGATTATTCCCTGTCGGGGCGAAGGCACAAAAGGGTCACGATCAAGCCGTTCATATTCTATGTCCAGCTTCAGCCGCTCAAAGCCCGCTTCTGCAAGAATCACACTATCGTATTCGCCTCTTCTGAACTTCGCTATTCGCGTGCCCACATTGCCCCGGATGTCATTTATTGTTACTTTTACGCCTCTCTCGCCTACATAGTTCAAAAATTGATACCGCCGCCTCACACTTGAGGTCCCTATTACCGCTCCTTCTGGCATATCTGCTAATCTATACCGCGACACGAGCGCATCATAAGGCGAATCACGAGGCAAAACCGCAGACGTCTCTAACTCTTCCTCTCGCTCTGATGGCATATCCTTCATGGAATGTACTGCGATGTCAATTTTACCATCCAAAAGCATCATATCGAGCTTTTTAACAAAAACACCTATCGTTGGCATTTCATATAAGCCCCTGTCAGTCATGACATCGCCTAAACTCTGTACTCTCTTTATCTCACATTCCACACCCAATTCACTCAACTTTTTACAGACTCTTTCTGTCTGCACTATCGCCAGATTACTACCTCTCGTTCCTACAATCATTAGTTATAGTATAGTACTCATTTGGTAAGGCTTTCTTTTTTCTTGAATGTCAAAACGACGTGCTATAAGAGAACGTATATTGTGTCGCGGTTTGCAATTTCCGTCTCAATTTCCGCACATCGTCACGATAAATAAGTATTTCGTCACTGCCCACCTTTTCTTTTCCTAATATCCGCCTCACTATTTCACTATCCTGCTTTCCACGCACCTTCGCGATACCTCTACCATAGTCAGGCGTCAATTCTATGTATATCGGCAGTCGCAATTTAGCGTAATCCGCTTTCGGGATCAGTTTCGCGATGAACGCCAGTTCTTCTCGTTTTATTCGATGAACTGTCTTATCTCTTCCCTGCACGCAAGGTCTATCCTCATTTAGCAACGTTAAAAGCGTCTTTCTTTCAACGGGCAAATGCTTGTTTAGCGTTTGAACAATCTTCACGATATTTTTGTCGTCAAATCCTGCCATTACTATCACCTACCTGTTATTACACAATATGGGGGTAACCTTTATATAGAACTAAAAATATACTTTCTGCTAGTGATATATAAATAATGGCACAATTAGGTGGAACACCAGTATTGATATTAAAGGAAGGTAGTGAACGAACAAGAGGTAGGGACGCACAGAGCAGGAACATACTCGCAGCGAAGACTATTGCTGCTGCAGTTAAGTCCACTCTCGGTCCAAAAGGGATGGACAAGATGTTAGTGGATTCGATGGGCGATGTTGTCATAACGAACGATGGGGCGACGATATTAAGGGAGATGGATATAGAGCACCCAGCGGCGAAGATGATGGCGGAGATAGCGAAGACACAAGACGAAGAGGTCGGAGATGGAACAACGAGCGCAGTCGTTCTTGCAGGCGAGTTGCTGAAGAAAGCGGAAGATCTTCTAGACCAGGAAGTGCACCCAACATTGATTGCAACCGGGTATAGATTAGCATCAGAGAAAGCGTACGAAATCTTAGATGGGTTGGCATACGACATCACACCAGATGATTCAAAGTTGCTGGGGAAGATAGCAGCGACTTCTATGACCGGAAAAGGTGCTGAGGTTGCAAAGGATATGCTGACCGAGCTTACAGTGACTGCAGTGAAAACGATAGCGGAAAAAGGCGTGAAGGAGATAGACATCGACCACATAAAGTTAGAGAAGAAGGTCGGTGGCAGCACGGAAGATACAGAGTTGATAAGTGGTATGGTAATAGACAAGGAGCGAGTGCATCCGGGAATGCCGAAGAAGGTGGAGAATGCTAAGATAGCACTGATAAACTCCGCCTTTGAGATAGAGAAGACCGAAGTGGATGCTAAAATAGAGATTACTGCACCGGATCAGCTAAAAGCGTTCTTGGACGAAGAGGAGAAGATGCTGAAGGAGATGGTAGACAAGGTAACTGCGAGTAACGCAAATGTGGTCTTCTGTCAGAAAGGGATAGACGACCTGGCACAGCACTATTTGGCAAAGGCCGGCGTAATGGCTGTTCGACGAGTAAAAGAGAGCGATATGAAGAAGTTGGCCAGTGCAACCGGTGGGAAGATATTGACGACCTTGGAGGAAGTTAGAGCAGACGATCTTGGAAACGCAGGACTGGTAGATGAACGTAAGATAAGCGGAGAAGAGATGATATTCGTGGAAGAATGTAAGAATCCTAAAGCTGTCTCCATACTGCTGCGAGGTGGGACAGAGCACGTAGTGGACGAGTTAGAGCGCGGTATGCACGATGGGTTGAGAGTAGTAGCATGTGCACTGGAAGATGGTAAATATGTAGCCGGAGGCGGATCTGCAGAGATAGAACTGGCACTCAAGTTGCGTGAGTATGCTGCAAGTGTAGGTGGCAGAGAACAACTAGCGATACAGGCATTTGCTGATGCGCTCGAAGTCATTCCAAGGGCGCTTGCTGAGAATGCAGGCTTAGACCCCATAGATATGCTCGTTGCACTTAGGTCTGCACACGAGAAGGGCAAGAAAACTGCAGGCTTAGACGTGTTCAAGGGCGAGCCAACGGACATGAAAAAAGCGGGTGTTATCGAGCCTTTACGAGTGAAGACACAGGCTATTAGCTCTGGAACGGAATCGGCAACGATGATTTTGCGTATCGACGATGTAATAGCATCAAGTGCGGCTGGGATGCCTCCAGGTGGCGGGATGCCTCCAGGTGGCGGGATGCCTCCAGGAATGGAAGGGGAATATTAATTTTTTTCCTCTTTATTTTTTATTTTTATGATTCTAAATAAAGGAAGGTAGCATAAAAAATGGGGCGAATAATAGGTATTGATCTCGGAACGACGAACTCAGAAGCGGCTTTTGTTGATGAAAGTGGTGATGCAAAGATAATACCAAGTGCGGAAGGCAGCGCATACGGCGGGAAGATGTTTCCATCTGTGGTTGCATTCACAAAGGATGGCCAGCGGTTAGTAGGCGTAGCTGCAAAGAGACAGGCGGTAGTCAATCCCGAAGGTACTGTAAGAGAAGTGAAGAGGCGGATGGGGAGTACAGAGAAGATATATGTAAAGACCGTGGATAAGAGTTTTACGCCGCAAGAGATCTCATCAATGATATTGCAGAAGATAAAAGCCGATGTCGAGGCATATTTAGGCGAGGCTGTGGATGCGGCTGTTATTACAGTGCCGGCCTATTTTGATGATAATCAAAGACAGGCGACCAAGGATGCCGGTGAGATCGCAGGTTTTGAGGTAAAACGGATAATAAACGAGCCTACTGCGGCGGCAATGGCTTATGGACTGGGAAAGGGCGGTGAATATAAGGTTGCCGTTCTCGACTTTGGTGGTGGTACATTTGACGTTACTATCATGGACATAGGCGAGGGAGTTTTTGAGGTTCTTTCTACAAGCGGTGATACGCATCTGGGTGGAACGGATATGGACACGGCCGTGATAGACTGGTTAATAAACGGATTTAAGGCTAAGGAAGGGGTGGATTTGAGTGGCGACCTTACGGCGACACAGCGAATACGAGACGAAGCGGAACGAGCGAAGATAGAACTCAGTTCTTCTGTTTCTACTACTATTAATTTGCCTTTCATTGCCGTTGTGGGTGGCGAACCGAAGCATCTTGAGGTTACGCTCACGAGGGCTAAATTAGAAGAACTTGCAGAGCCGACACTGAAACGGCTCGAACCGCCTATGAGGAGCGCGTTAGGTGATGCAAAGCTATCGCCTGGAGACATAGACAAGATAATCCTTATCGGCGGTCCAACCAGGATGCCGATAGTGAAAGAGCGATTTGAACGGATACTGGGTAAAAAAACGGAAGGCGGTGTTGATCCTATGCAATCTGTCGCCCGGGGTGCTGCGGTACAGGCAGGTATCCTTAGCGGAGATGTAAAGGAAGAGATAGTTCTGCTTGATGTTATACCTCTTACACTCGGTATTGAGACCCTGGGCGGTGTTGCAACTACATTGATAGAGCGAAACACAACTATACCAACGAAGAAATCACAAGTATTCACTACTGCCGCAGAGAATCAGACGAGCGTGGAGATTCATGTCTCGCAGGGCGAACGGCCGATGGCTGTGGATAACACATCGTTAGGCAGATTCCATTTAGATGGTATCCCACCGGCACCACGCGGTATGCCTCAGATCGAGGTTACATTTGATATTGATACAAACGGGATTTTGAACGTCACGGCAAAGGATATGGGCACGGGAAAGGAAGCTTCTATACGTATAACTGCGTCAACAAAACTCGCCAAAGACGATATCGACCAAATGGTGAAAGAGAGTGAGAAATACAGCGAAGAGGATAAGAAGAGAAAGGAAGAGGTAGAACTCGTAAATCAAGCGGATTCGCTCGTTTACACCTCCGAGAAGACGATAAGTGAGCTCGGCGATAAGATAAGTAAAGAGCAGAAAGAGGCTGTAGAGCGTGCAAAGGATACGCTGAAAGAGTCGCTAAAGGCACAAGACATGGCAAAGATAAAAACGGACGTGGATGAGTTGACGAAAGCCTTGCACGAGGTTTCTGCTGTCGTGTATCAGGAAGCACAGAAGATGGCTGCTGAGGAAGCGGCTAAGCAAGAGCAAGGGCCAGAGCAAGCAGATACGGGAAAGAAGGAAGAGGACGAAGGCGATTACGTCGATGTAGATTATGATGTGACGGGAGAGGGCGAGAAGAAGTGATCCTCTCTCTTCTCCTAGCATAAACATATTCTATTAATCCATCAAAAGTATATCGGTCGCTTGCGGTAACGTAACGTGGAGCGCCCGATATATCTTTATCATCCGAGCGTATCAAGGTCAAAGCACATACCATCCCTCGCTGCTATTACTTTCACGCCTGTCTCTTCGCTCAACTGCTTCGCTATCGCCCATGGCTTGTTTCTCAACATGGTCATCCCGAAATGCGTAAGTATTGCAACCTTTGGCCGCTTCGCTGCTATTATCTTTTTCGCATCGCGCACACATAGATGATCCACTCCAGCCCGCCTTTGGTACATTGCTACGTTCAGCACGAGCAGTTTACCATCGTAATAATCCGCTAAACCGTCAAAATAGCGTGTATCTGTAATAAAGGATACTAGAGTCTCTTCTTCGTCTTGTAGCCCTATGTTCAACCCATACGTTTCCACACCATGCACGTGCCTTTTAGGTGTTTTTATCTTGATTTCGCCAACGATATAGACACCACCTTCTTCTAGCACTTCTATCCTTTTCAAAAGCCCTTTATAATGGTTCAAGACAACCGCATCGCCTTCGTTTGTCAGGGCATCGTTTGGGCATAGGAGCACACCCCGGTGCTTGAATCCGCCCTTTGTCATCGCTTCTATCATCACGTTTACGTCATTGGAATGGTCTAAATGCTTATGCGTAAGGACAATAGCATGCAGCCTAGCAGGGTTGAGCTTCGGCTTATTCGATGCAAATCGTACCAACGAGCCGGGACCAGGATCTATAAGGATATTTGTGCCTTTTAAAGTGAGAATAATGCCAGCAGAAGATCGAAATTGTGTTATCATTACGAATCGAGCACCAGCAGTACCCAAAAACAGTAGTTCCGCCTTTCCTTCGCCTTTCATTTCGATACGCATTTTTTATTTATTGTGCCTCTGTATAAATATTATGGGTCTCGGATCTCCCTCTCTATTTCCTCCATCTACACCCGCTCAAATCCACGGTGCAAGCCCAATTTACTCGCTATAGCTATTGCATCCCTATATTCACCCATATTTACACCTCTGTTCAGTTCCTTATACTCGTACGCCTTATACATAGGCCTATATTGTAACATTATGTTCACATACGATTTTGTTGATATTTCGGTAGCAATAAACTTAAGAACCTCTGCGGAGCCTGCTAACCCGTTTGGAAGCATTAAATGCCGTATCAGTAACCCTTGCCTTGCTACGCCATCCAATTTTAAATCGCCTACCTGACGGTGCATCTCCTTTACCGCTTCTTTACAGACCGTGAAATAATCGGGTGCATTGGAGTATCTCTTTCCACTTTCCACATCGCCATACTTTATGTCCGGCATGTATATATCGACGATACCATCTAGCAACTCAATGGTGCTTTTTGCCTCGTATCCGCCACAATTATAAACGATAGGGATCTGAAGCCCTTTTTCTATTGCTATTTTCACCGCTTTTACGATCTGCGGCGTGTAATGCGTGGGTGTGACGAAATTGATATTATGACAGCCGCTATTTTGCAGATTTAGCATCTTAATTGCAAGTTCTTCCTCTGTCATTCTCCGCCCATATCCAAGATGGTTTATGTCATAGTTTTGACAGTAAACACAGCCAAGGTTACAGTTAGTAATGAATATCGTGCCCGAGCCATGAGCCCCAACTAACACATCCTCTTCTCCAAAATGTGGCTGCACGCTTGATACCAGCAAATCCTTATCCGAGTTGCAATACCCTCTCTCGCCCCTGTTTCGATTGACGCCACATCCTCTCGGACATAGTCTACACACGTTTAGCATATCCTCAAGCTTCTCTATCCTTTCTTCAAGCTCGCCTCTTTCGTACGTCTCAAGATACGCAGCCATGTTTACTAAACAGAACGAATAGTATTTACGTTTCCGTAATCCGGGATTAATGATCCTTAATTCATAATTCGTAATTCCTAAATCGTCACTCCTTCTCCATCTCAAATTCCACCGTAAATGCCGCACCAATATCACTAACGACATCCAGGTTACCCTGTAACTGACTTTCCGCCAGGATTTTTACCACACGCAGCCCAAGTGTTTTAGTTGTATTGATATCGAATCCTTCTGGTAAGCCCACTCCATCATCGCTGACTGTCAGGCTAACCACACCCTTTTCCGATGTTCTGAGGACTACCTCTATCTTACCCGACTTCCTGTTAACAAAAGCATACTTAAATGCGTTTGTTAATAGTTCATTAACAATTAATCCTGTAGGTACAGCAAGCGATATAGGGAGTGGACAATCAGCGACATGAACGATCGTGTTAATTTTCGTTTCTTGTACCTGATAATTCTGGAACATCAGCCGTAACAATTTCTCTACAAAATCCTTCATATTTATCTCTGACATGTCCTTACTTTCATACAATTGATTATGGATAAGAGTCATGGCATTTATCCTATTTCTCGATTCGGTGAGTTGATCAATTGTGTCTTTATTATTGGTTGCTCGTACTTGCATAGTGAGCAGGCTTGACATAATCTGAAGATTGTTCCGTACGCGATGATGTATCTCGCGTAACAACACCTCTTTCTCTTTCAGAGATGCTTTTATCTGGTCTTCCGCCTTCTTCCGCTCGGTGACGTCAATCGTCTGGAAGACAATACCCCTAAACTTCCCTTCTCCATCTTTAAGTGGCTCCCAAGAGCTTGACGCATACCACAATCCGCCGTTCTTTTTTACCGCTTTGTATTCGAAATCCCTGCTGCCCACTCCATCCTGAAAGGTACGCTCAAAGAGTTCCTTCGCCTTCGGCGTATCATCCTCATGCACCCACCATCTCCCGCTACCTAATAGTTCTTCTTCTGTGTAGCCTGTAAGCTCTTCACAGTTGGGGCTGACGTATGTGTTATTGCGCTCTGCATCAATAATCATAAGGAAACTGGGAGCAGTCTCAACAATAGTTCTGAACTGTTCTTCCGCCTCTCGCAGTGCTTCTTCTGCACTCTTGCGCTGAAGTGCTATGGCCGCTTGTTTTATAAACGCCTCGATTATCATTTTATCTCCTAACTCAGCGCCTTTGGGTAAAAATATAACGGCAGTGCCAAACAATTCTCGCTCTTTTGTAAAGCCGATTGTGTATTTTTTACCCACCTTACAATTTTTCTCGACAGCATCACAAGCAGGTTTCGGGATTGTCTTTAAAAAAACATCATATAAACTCTTCCCATAATCATGCAATCTACCATCGGAAAGATAATAAAGATCCTCTGTGGATCCATTGTAGCTCATGCCCTCGGGATGCTTCCCGAGAAGTTTTATAATACTCTCAGAAAATTTCCCCAGGCCTAATACTGCACGAGTGACCAAGATGCTTGAATCCTTATCAATAGAATTAATGGCTACAATCGAGTCTCCAGTAAGTTCTTTTAATTGTTCTCCAATAAAGCGGTAAATGTCTTCATCAGGAGAGAACTCAACAAATCGCATAGCCGTTTTAGATAATAAGTCCATCCGTTTACGATGTTGCTTTTCCTCTTCTTCCGCTTTCTTACGCTCCGTGATGCCTTCTGCTGCACATATTACATATTCGACCTCACCTTTTTCATCTAATTTCGGCGTCCTTGTTATGGCTAGTAAGCGCGTTTTCCCTCTGCCGTTTTTAACCCAATCCTCAGTATGTACCTGTTTTTTATTCTCAAATACCTCGCGGTTACCGGCAATACAGACCTCGGCTTCTTCTCTACCCTGTATGTCATATATATTCCGACCTTCTAAATTGCTCTTCTCCAGCCCTAAAAAATCCGCACGGGCTTTGTTCACTGCACCATAAGTTTCTATATCTGTCAAATACCAGATCTGTGTTTCTATGTTGTCGAGCAGCAAGGTTTGCTCTTCTGACCTCTTGCGCTCTAATTGCACTAAATATGTTTGTGCGACTATTCGAATTAAGCCGCCTTCGTTTACCAGTTCACCGCATATCCGGACTATCTCTTCCCCGGTGTAGCGCTCTTTATCCGCTAAGGCAGCGGCATTTATTTTTTTACTTATCAGCTCTTTAGCTGCTTCTACACCGATACTCTGGGCGTATGAGTCTATTAAATCAGACTTCTTTATTGTCATCGCGCACCTTTTTCCCTATTCCTCTCCATTCGGCAGGAGCATAATTAACGAAGTGGTATTGTGAAAGCCACGGAACTGCCCCGGCTCCAGTTGAATTTCGCCTTTGCCTGCGATACCGCCTCTTTTGCTACCTTCTCGCTATCTTCTCCTTTACTTATACCTGTTGCTAATTTAGTTGCCATTGTTACTATCCTTTTACCTTATATATGCTCCAAACACTCCATTATCCCTTCTTTCCTCTCACTTTCCATTCTTTTATACCCGCTGAGGTATGAGCAAAACCACAGAAGTGGTATTATGAAAGCCGCTGAACTGCCCCGGCTCCATACGGATTTCGCCGTATGTTTCCCAACCTAACAGAGGAACACCAGGTAAAACATTCTTAAAGCGGTCCACAGCCTCAGAGAATCTATCACCCAGTATTAACTGCCTGTGACCACATTCGAAGACGATGACGCCGGCAAAATCAGAATAACCTGCATTTTCTGCATTTTGCTTTGCTATATCTGCAGCTTTCCCTGCGGCATTTATCTGGTCTTTTATATTACTGCCGTCCATAATACGAAAAACGGATCCCTCTGCAATACCGCAGGTGAAACTAAGAGCGCCATCTTCGTTTATACTTACAGGCCATCGTATCTTATATTCGCCCTCTTTTTCGGTCGCCAAGCCAAGAGTGTAATTAGTAAAGAACTGCGCGATTTCCGCTGGTGTTTTGAGTTCTTCTGCATCTATGCCATTCTTTCTGGCAATTTCTGCCGTCTCTTCCTTCCATATCGCCCATGCTGGCCTGTTATCTATTTCATAAAGCACATTACCTTCTGCCCTGGTCATTTTCAATGCTCTGCTTAGTGGCGTGTGCGCGTGCTTTATACCGGTAAATAACGGCATTTTTGAGGCAAGAAGGCAGACATTGAGTGCATTGGTACACACGTTATCATCAGAAAACACAACGGTCTTCTCCATCTTAAAATCGTCTCCCGCCATCCCACCGACAATCTTTAGGTCCTTTCCAAAGTGATAGGATGCCAATAGTGTAACCTCTTCACCCACGCCGGATAAGCCATCGATCAGAATAATGGCGGTTAAGTATGGGTAGTCGTCCACGTTATCGGGCAGCTTCGCTACAACTGCTTTTATCGCTGCTTCCGGATCCTCTTTTACGCCTTCTGCAATAGCAGAGAAGACTTTAATGTCATCAGAGGAAAGTAATCCCACCGCTACACTGCCACTTTCAACTTTATCCTCAGTAAACTCGCCTGCGGAAGAAGATCCGATCAGAGGTGCATTATCTGTAGCTTCTCTTACTACCTCTACCACTTCTCGGTGATCATAGACACTGGATGAAAGAACGATGGACAGGTCAACTCGAGCGCCGCCCAATTTCCCCTTTGCCTGCAAAACGGCTTCTTTTGCTGCTACTGCACCACCCTTACTAATACCAGTTACAAATTTGGTCCCCACAATAACGCCGCCCCCTCTACCAAATATGGCTGACTATTATAACGGTGTGTAATATGCACATATATATCTATGGTGCTCAAAAAAATCAGAATAAAAAAGAAAGCTCGACCAAAGGAACTAGTTTTTTTGGTAAAGCTTTTTACTTGCGAAACTGTTTTAGGATAGCTCGAACATTCGATCTATGGATCTTCTCGCATCCGCTGCGATTTCATGTGGGACAACCACTTCATACCTATCTTTCTTTAACGCTTTTTCTATGCTCGCCAACGTGGGCTTCTTCATCGCTCGGCAGAATGCGTTATCAGAAACGGGGTAAAAACTCTTACCCTGGACTTGCCTTTCTAGCATGTTGATTAACCCGACCTCATCAGCTACCAAAAATTCGGTGGCATCCGCATCCTTGCAAAAGTTTATCATCGCGCCCGTTGACCCGAGATAATCTGCGTAATCCGGGACTTCTGGTGTGCATTCCGGATGAGCAATGATTTTTGCTCCCGGATGTGCATCCTTCGCTTTTATCATGTCTTTTACTGTGATTTTGTGATGCACAGGACACATTCCATGGTCGGGAATACGTCAAGTAGGGCTCATAGTCAGCCTA